>SYBY01000274.1 GCA_005788585.1 Actinomycetota bacterium
GGAAGTCCCCAGACAGCATGAGTGCAACGAACGGCTCGGGCCGCTACCAGCACGACAAGGTCCGCGTCGCGATCATCGGCGTCGGCAACTGCGCGAACGCGTTCGTGCAGGGCGTCTACCACTACCAGGACGCCGACCCCAGCGAGGCCGTTCCCGGCCTCATGCACGTCGATCTCGGCGGCTACCACGTCAAGGACATCGAGTTCACGGCGGCCTTCGACATCAACAAGACGAAGGTCGGCAAGGACCTGTCCCAGGCGATCTGGGCCGACCCGAACGACACGATCAAGTTCACCGATCGCGTCCCGAAGGAGATCGGCGCGAAGGTCTACCGGGGCATGACGCACGACGGCCTCGGCAAGTACCTCAAGGAGAAGGTCACGAAGGCGCCGGGCGAGACCGACGACATCGTGCAGATCCTCAAGGACACGAAGACCGACGTCGTCGTCTCCTACCTGCCGGTCGGTTCTGAAGAGGCGACCAAGTGGTACGTCGAGAAGGTCATCGAGGCCGGCTGTGGCTTCGTGAACTGCATCCCGGTGTTCATCGCCTCGAGCGACTACTGGGACAAGCGCTTCAAGAAGGCCAAGCTCCCGATCGTCGGCGACGACCTCAAGTCGCAGGTCGGCGCCACGATCGTCCACCGCCAGCTGGCGCGCCTGTTCCACGACCGCGGCGTCGAGCTGCAGCGCACGTCGCAGCTGAACGTCGGCGGCACCATGGACTTCTACAACATGCTCGAGCGCGAGCGCCTGGAGTCCAAGAAGATCTCGAAGACGAACGCGGTCACGTCGGTCGCGGGCCTCGAGATGGAAGAGAAGAACGTCCACGTCGGCCCGTCGGACTACGTGCCGTGGCTCACCGACCGCAAGTGGGCGCACATCCGCCTCGAGGGCAAGGCCTTCGGCGGCGTGCCGCTCATGGCCGAGCTCAAGCTCGAGGTGTGGGACTCGCCGAACTCGGCGGGCATCGTCACCGACGCTGTGCGCTGCTGCAAGCTCGCGCTGAACAACGGCATCGGCGGCCAGATCGACGGCCCGTCGTCGTACCTCATGAAGTCGCCGAAGAACCAGCGCCCCGATGACCTGGCCCGCCAGGACACGGACAAGTTCATCGCGAAGAACAAGAAGGACGACACGATCGCGAAGGTCGTCAAGAAGGCGGCGAAGACGAAGGCAAAGGCCTAGCGGCCTTCACCTTCGCTTCGCTTGGGAGAACTCGCTAGCGCTCCTTCTCCCGGCACCGTGATTGTTCGACGGCCCGCTTCGGCGGGCCGTCGTCGTTCTCAGAGCTCGCGCTCGTAGACGTACATGATCGGCCCGTCCGGGCCCTCCCGGTTGGTGAAGCCCATCCGCTCGTAGAGCGCCCGGGCCGCGGTGTCGTCCTCGCTCGTGCCCAGGTGGATGTAGTCGCCGCCCCGCGCGCGGACGGTCGCCAGGACCTCGTCCATCAGCGCCCGGCCGATCCCCTGCCCGCGTAGCGGCGGGACCACGTACAGCTCGGCCAGGTAGCACTCCTGGCCGGCGCTCCACAGCGACGGCTGGAAGCGCAGGACGGCCAGCCCGTCCGGGCCGTCGCCCGCGAGCAGGACCACCGTGCTGCCCGCGGCGAGCAGTTCGCCGACCCGGGCCGCCAGCGCGGCCGGTCCCGGCGTGACGTCTTCGTACTCGGTGTTGAAGTCGTGCAGCAGCCGGCCGACGTCGGCGCAGTCCGCCGGCCCGGCCTCGCGAATCGTGACGCTCATGACCGTGCAGTCTGCGGCAGGACTCAACCCGTTACGCCCAGATGCCGACGTCGCGGACATGAGCGATCTCGACGCCGTCCTCAAGCAGGCGGACACGGACCGTCAGCGCCTCGACAGCGGCGCCATCGGTCCGTTCGGCCTGACCGCACTGGGCATCGCCGCCGTCGTCGGCGCGGGGATCTTCGTCACCACGGGCGTCGCCGCCAGCCAGTACGCGGGCCCCGCCGTGGTCATCAGCTTCGTGATCGCCGGATTCGCCGCGGCCGCCACCTCGCTCTGCTACGCCGAGATGGCCGCGATGATCCCCGCGGCGGGCGGCACCTACTCCTACGCGTACGCGACCTTCGGCATGTTCCTCGCGTGGGTCATCGGGTGGGACCTCCTGCTCGAGTACCTGTTCGGCGCGAGCACGATCGCGGTCGGGTGGTCGGGGTACTTCGTCAGCGCCCTCGACAGCGCGGGGATCAGCCTCCCGCAGGACCTCACAGCCGCGCCGTTCGGCGACGACGCGGGCATCGTCAACCTGCCGGCAGTGGGCATCGTCCTCGCCGTCTGCGGGCTGCTGGCCTTCGGGACGCGGGAGTCGGCGCGCGCGAACACGGTGATCGTCTCGCTGAAGATCGGCATCCTCGTGCTCTTCATCGCCGTCGGCGCCTGGTACATCAAGGACGCGAACTGGGACCCGTTCCTCCCGGCCAACCAGGGCGGCTTCGGCGAGTTCGGCTGGAGCGGCGTGCTGCGCGCAGCCGGCGTCGTGTTCTTCGCGTACATCGGCTTCGACGCGGTCTCGACCGCCGCCGCGGAGGTGCGCGACCCGAAGCGCACCGTCCCGATCGGGCTGCTCGCGACGGTCATCGTCTCGACCACGCTCTACGTCGCGATCGCGGGCGTCATGACGGGCATGGCGAGCTACAAGGTCCTCGACGTCGCCGACCCGCTGAGCGCCGCGGTGCGGGCGGCCGGGCCCTCGCTGGACTGGCTGGAGGCGATGCTGTCGATCGCCGCCGTCGTCGGCCTCGCCGCCACCGCGATGGTCATCTTCTACGGCCAGACGCGCATCCTCATGCGCATGGCCTCCGACGGCCTGCTGCCCGACTGGATGGGGAAGGTCAGCGGCAAGCACCAGACGCCGATCGGCGCCACGGCCGTCTGCGCGGCGGGCGGCGCGCTCTGCGCGGGGCTGCTGCCGATCACGGCGCTGGCCGACCTCGTCTCGATCGGCACCCTCTTCGCGTTCATCATCGTCTGCAGCGCGGTGCTCGTCCTGCGGCGCAAGCGGCCGGACCTGGAGCGACCGTTCCGGGTGCCCGCGCTCCCGCTGGTCGCGGGCATCGGCATCGCCGCGGCGCTTGGCCTCATCGCGACGCTGCCGGTGACGACGTGGATCCGGCTCATCGTCTGGCTGCTCATCGGCATGGTCATCTACCTGAGCTGGGGGCGCGCGCACAGCCGGGCACGGATGGCGTCGCTCGGGGACGGCTGACGCGGGGGCATATCCTCCGGGGCGTGACCGCGCCGCTGGCCATCGCCCACGTCACCCCGTACGCGTGGGAGGACACCGACCATCCGGTGAACCGCCACGTCGCCGCCGTGACGGACGAGCTCGCCGCGCGCGGGCATCGCGTCCTCGTCGTCGCCCCGACCCGCGACGGCGCCCGGGTGCGCGCCGACCGCAAGCTCGTGCGCACCGACACGGCCGCGCTCCTGCCCGCTCCGGGCGACGCACCCCGCGCCATTGCGATCGGCGAGCTGCTTCCCGAGGTCAGCGCGGGACGCCGCCGCGCCGCGGTGCCCGTCGACATCACGCGCGCGATCGAGCAGCTCAACGACCAGCTCGCGCTTGACGTCTGCCACGTCCACGAGCCGTTCGCGCCGTCGGTGTCCTCCGCCGCCCTACGCCATTCGCGCGCCCTGAACGCCGGGACGTTCCACGCCCCCAGCGAGCGGCTGGTCTCCACCCAGCTGGCGCGCCGCGTGGTCGAGCTCATCTTCGGCCGGCTCGACGCACGGCTCGCCGGATACGAGGCGACCGCGCGGCTCATGGACCGGTTCTTCCCCGCGTCCTACCAGGTGCTCAACCCCGGGACCGTGGTCCCGCCGCCCGGCCCGACGCGGATCGGCCCGGTGCGGATCGTCTTCGTCGACCGGGAGGAGCGCGCCGCGCTGCGCGCGTTCATCCGCGGACTGCGGCGGCTCGATCCGGAGAGCAGCTGGGAAGCAACCGTCGTCAGCGCCCGCGGCCTGTCCTCGTCGACGCCGCTGCGCGCCGACCTGAAGGCGAAGGTCCGCGTCGTCACCCCCGACGACGGGGGAACAGCGGCCGCGGTGCGCGACGCGGACGTGGTCGTGTGCGCGTCCGAGGGCGCGCGGCCCGCGCCCGACGTCGTCCTCGCCGCCCTGGGCGCCGGCGCGATCCCGCTGGCCGCGGAGATCCCGGTGTACGAGGAGGTGCTCGCGCAGGGAGAGCGCGGCCTGCTCTTCACGCCCCGCGAGCCCGACCTCCTCGCCGCGCAGCTCGATCGCCTCATCGGCGACAGCGCGCTGCGCAACCGGCTGCGGGCCGCCGCCGACCCGCTGCGCGCCGACGTCCTGCCCTTCGCGAAGGTCACAGACCGCCTGGAGGCCGTCTACGAGGAGCTCATCAGCCGCCGCCACGGCGACCGGACGAACCCCGCGGCGCGCAAGCGGGTGCGGGAGCGCCCGCGCATCGACGTCGACCTGCACATGCACACCGACCACTCGGGCGACTGCGCCACGCCGGTCGAGGTGCTGCTGGCGACCGCGCGCGACCAGGGCATCGGCGCGATCGCGGTCACCGACCACAACGAGGTCTCCGGCGCATTCGATGCCGCCGCGAAGGCGAAGGACTACGGCGTGAAGGTCATCGTCGCCGAGGAGGTCAAGACCAAGGACCAGGGCGAGGTCATCGGCCTGTTCCTCACCGAGAAGATCCCGCGCGGCATGACGCTGCAGGAGACGATCGCCGAGATCAAGCGCCAGGGCGGCCTGGTCTACGTGCCGCATCCGTTCGACCGCATGCACGCCGTGCCCGACTACGAGCACCTGCTCGACGTCGTCGACGACATCGACCTCATCGAGGTCTACAACCCGCGGGTCGCGATCGGCGCGTTCAACGAAGAGGCCCAGCGCTTCGCCGAGAAGTACCGCATCCCCGCGGCGGCCGGGAGCGACAGCCACGTCGCGGCCGGGCTCGGCACCGTGCGCAACCGCATGCCCGACTTCGACGGCCCCGAGGAGTTCCTCGCAGCCCTGAGCTACAACGAGATCACGACGAAGCCCGGCACGCTGCTGTACGTCCAGGCGCTGAAGTTCCTGGAGACCAAGGCGACACCCCCGGCCGCGCGGCGCGCGCGCAAGGCCCGCCGGGTGAAGCGGGCGACACGCAACGGCTGATGCACCGGCAGGAGGAACACCCGCCTCCGTCAAACCCCGAGTCCGTGCGGATCACGGACGACGAGATTCGGGAGAAGTACCTCGAGCGCGCGA
>SYBY01000275.1 GCA_005788585.1 Actinomycetota bacterium
GAGGATGTGGCGGTAGGTCTCGCCGAAGCGCTCGGCGCCGACCATGTCCCACCAGCTCGTGTACTCCCACTGGCCGTACCGGCGCTCGTCGCAGCTGGAGAAGAACACGATGACCTTGCGCAGGAAGTACTCGGCCTCGTGGGGCTTGATGCCGCGGGTCGAAGTCAGGAACGCGCGCAGCGACGCGGTCACCCGTGCGGCCGACCAGTCCTGCGGCCGGGGCAGCGTGACCGGGATCTCCATGTCCGGGCCGCCGGTGCGGGCGAACGACGCCTCCCGGGCGCCGACGAGGTTGTCGAGCACGCCGCGGGGGTTCCCCGCGACCGGGATGCGCCGCATCGTGTCCGGGATGTTGCGGTAGAAGCCGGGGAAGAACCGGAACCCGTGCTCGCCGGGGAGCGGGAGCCGGCCGCCTGTGCCGGTGCCAGGGACGGGCATGCTGCGGGCCTTGCCGCCCAGCGCCTTGCGCTCGAAGACCGTGACGGAGAATCCGCGCTCGGCGAGTTCGTGGGCCGCGGCCAGGCCGCCCATGCCGCCGCCGAGGACCGCGACCCGGCGACCGGTGGCGCTGCGCGGCGTGGCGCCGCGCGCACCGGCGGCCTGGACGCCCAGCGCCCCGGCTGCGCCTGCGGCGGCGGCACCCCGAAGGAACCCGCGCCGCGAGATCGCGGCTCCGTGCTCATCACCCTGCATGACCCATCTCCTCCGTTGCTGACAACCAGCGTGGTCAGATGACCCTCCCAGGTGACAACAGCGAATGTCAAATAGGTGCGGCGCGCTACTCGAAGCGCGGCGTGCGCTTCTGGAGGAACGCCATGATCCCCTCGACCATCTCGGCGCCCTCGGCCTGCACGCCCTGGGCAACGGCCTCCGCCTCGAACGCGCCTTCAAGCTCCTCGCCGAACGTCGCGCCAAGCATCTGCTTGATGGCGGCCTGCGCCGTCGGCGGGCCGGCGGCGATGCGCGCGGCGAGCCGCTGGGCGTGGCCGGCGAGCTCGGCGTCGGGCACGACATCGTTGACGAGCCCCCAGGCGAGCGCCTTGTCGGCCGGGACGCGCTCTCCGAGGAGCATCATCTCTGCGGCTCGCGCGTGGCCTGCCCGGGCGGGGATGAGGGCCGTGGCGCCGCCGTCGGGCACCAGGCCGATGCTCACGAACGACATCAGGAAGTACGCGTCCTCGCTGGCGACCACGAGGTCGGCGGCCAGCGCCATCGCGACCGCGACGCCGACCGCCGCGCCGTTCACCGCCGCGACAACGGGCTGCGGGATCGTGCGCAGCCCGCGCACGATCGGGTTGTAGATGTCGCGCAGCACCCACTCGAGGTCGGGGCGGCCGGTCTCGCTGAGCTTGCTCACCGGCGTCTTCAGGTCCGCGCCGACGCTGAACGCCTGACCGGCGCCGGTCAGCAGGACCGCGCGGGCGCTGCGGTCCTCGCCGATGCGCCCGATGGCGTCGACGAGTTCCAGGCCCATGTCCTGCGTCAGGCCGTTGCGGGCGTCGGGACGATTCAGGGTCAGATGGGCGATCCCGTCCTCGATCCGCAGATCGATCGACGAGTAGGCCGGTGGGGAGGCGGTGGTCATGCCCGCCACGCTAAGAACTGACATCACCCCTTGTCAACTGCTGGGGTGCGGTGTGTCAGGATGTGGCGATGAGCACTGTCCCTGCGCGTCCGTACCGCGGCCGCAGCGCCGAGGAACGCCGGACCGAACGCCGTGAGCGCCTGATCGAGGCCGCGCTGGAGGTCGTCGCCGAGAAGGGCTGGCACAACACGACGGTCCGCGACGTCTGCTCGCGGGCCAAGCTCACCGAGCGCTACTTCTACGAGGCCTTCGGCGACCGGCAGGGCGTGCTGCTCGCGCTGTTCGACCACGTGTCGCAGGAGGTCGCGGGGATGCTGCTGGCCGCCGTGGCCGACGCACCCAAGGACGACGCCGCCGGGAGCGCCCGGGCCGCCATCACCGCCTTCGTCGACGCGCTCGCTGACGATCCGCGCCGCATGCGCATCCTCATCACCGAGGCGCCGGACGACACCGAGCTGCAGGCGCGCCGCCAGGCGGCGGTGCTCGCGTTCGCCCACCTCGTCCGCGACCAGGCCGCCGACTTCTACGGCGTGTCAGGACGCGGCAAGAAGGATGCGGAGCTGACGAGCCATGTCCTCGTGGGCGGGCTCGGCCAGCTGCTCATGGCCTGGCACCTGGGCGACGTGAAGGTCAGCCGGACCCGGCTGATCGAGCACGTCACGAAGCTGTTCGTCGCGGTCGCCCCGGTGCGCTCGGGCGGCAGGGAGTAGCTCCCCGCCGCCCGATGCAGCCCTCGATCTAGCGGATCGTCGTCACCCGGAAGTGCAGCGACTCCCCGAAGTTCCCGTCGACCCCGTCGTTGTCGGTCGACAGGAACACGTCGCCGGCCTTCGTCACGCCGAGGCCCTCGACCTTGTCGGGCACCGAGATGCTCCGCGCGTCGAGCTCGCCGATGACGTCACGCAGCAGGCCCTTGCTGACGGTGTCGAGCACCTCGCCGTGCGGCTTCCACGTCACGCCCGGGTCGGTGAGGTCGACCCCGTAGACGCGCTTGATCCGCGCGTTCTCGGCGAGCTGGTTGTCGCGCTCGACGATCGCCACGGTCTTGCCGTCGGGCAGGAGCGTGATCTCCGAGAGGCCGACCCAGCCGCCCGCGGGCGACGTGACGGCGTCGAGCGGGTAGTTGGCGAACGTCCATTCGCCCGCGGCCACGTCGTAGCGGCCGATCTTGACGACGCCCTTCGCGTCGTCGGCCCACTCGCGCTGCACGACGACCCAGACGGTCTCGTTGCCTGCCGCCTCGGTCCCCGTGACGGTCACGCCCTCGAAGCCGCTGCTGTTCGCCTTCGCGACGAGGCTGGCGGGCAGCGGCACGCTCTGCAGCACGCTGCCGTCGCCCGCGGTGCGGACAATGAGGTTCGGGCGCGAGCTGCCGGCGTTCGTACGGCCCTCGCTGGCCAGCCAGAAGCCGCCCTCCTGGCGGGCGACGATGCCCTCGAGGTCGAACTCGCCGCGGAGCTGGTCGTCGGTCTCCGCCGCACCGACCGGGATGCGCTGCGTGATCACGGCCGGGGTGCGCCCGGCGTCGATCTTGTAGATGAACGCCTGGCCGAGGAACGAGTCGCTGACCGACCACAGCGTGTTGCGCTCGACCGGGTCTCCGGAGAGGCCGGACTGGGCCACCCACGGGATCGGCAGGCCGTTCGCGTCGTTGGCGCTGACAAGCTGCGGGTACGGCGCGTCGCCGCGGCGCAGGTCGTACAGCGTCACGACCGAGCGGACGCCTCCCGGCTCGTCGGTCTCGGCCGACACGGCCAACAGGCCGCGCTTGGTGAGCGCCCGGATGCCCTCCGGACCCACGCCCGTCGGCAGCAGGCCGACGAACTTCGGCGTACGACGACCGACCTCGTAGACGCCGATGGCGTTGCCGCGTTCCGAGCCGACGAAGAGGTACGTCGTGCGGCCGAACGTCGCGACCTCGAGTCCCTCTGGCTCGCCGCCCTTGTTCGCGGCCCGCCCTTCCGGGAAGTGTCCGGCGCGGACGAGCTCGTGCTCGAAGCTCGCCCCGGACTCATACTCGACCTGCCCGCGGGTATTGAACAGCGTGAAGCCACGGCTGCCGCCCTCGACGCCGTTCTCGTCCTCGTAGTCGCCCTCGTTCGCGGTGGCGAACGTGTCGTCGTCGATCCAGTGCACGGAGTCGGGCTCGCGACGGCGGTCGGGCAGGTCGTCGGTCAACTCGATGACGCCGCTGCCCTGCGGGCCGAGCTCCTCCTCGGTGGCGTCGACGTTCGTCAGGCTCGTCGACCCGGCCGAGAAGTGCCGCGTGACCTTCGCCCTGCGCAGGTCGACCACGGCGAGGTGGTTGTTCTCCTGGAGCGTCACGACCGCTTCGTTCCTGCGGTTGATGTCGACGTACTCCGGCTCCGGGTCGCTCGGGGCGGTCTGCGCGAGACCGGTCAGGTTGACGGCGCGCAGCTGCCGGTCCCAGTGCCAGAACGGGCCGCGCAGGTCGAGGACCTGCAGCGTGCCCGCGGGCGCCTGCGGGATGAGCCCGTCGTTGAGGTCCTCGTCGCGCTCGTTCTCGATGACGATCGCGGCGTACCGGCCGTCTGGCGAGATGGAGATGGAGTCGGGCTGCCCCGCCAGCGGGATCCGCTTGACGATCTGCTTCGTGGACGGGCTGACGACGAGCAGCTCACCGCTCGGGTTGGCGAACGATTCGCTGGTGTTCACGGCGACGAGCGACCAGAGGCCGGCGGTCGCGACGCTGGTGGGCTCGCCGCCCACGGGGAGCGTGCCCTTGGGCTTGGGCGCCCGGGGGTTGGCGATGTCGACGAAACCGATCGCGCCCGTCGGCGAATCGGTGTAGACGAGGGTGCGGCCGTCGATCGTCGCGTCGACGATCTCGGCGGAGGTCTCGGTGTCCACGGGCAGGCCCGCGGGCAGGTTCTGCGGCACGCTGAAGGTGCCGACATGGCCGAACGACTGGCTCTTGGGGCCGAACCACGTGGCCTGGGCGCTGCCAGCGGTCATGCCGGCGGCGGCGGTCGCGGTTGCCGCGGCGGCGATGAGCCGTCGCAGGTGGGGATGCACGGTGGGGATTCCTCCTGAGTTGCGAGAAGCCCCGATCTTCGGTGCGTCGGGTCGCTCTGGTGTGAGCGTCTGGTGAACGCGGGTCAGGGCGCCGCGACCGGCCGCAGGAAAACGTCGGTGGGCGCCCCTTTCCTGCGGCGCGTCGGTGTTGCGCTCCCTCAGTCGTCGAGGACCGCGCGGAGGTAACGCTCGGGCGCCTCGAGAAACGCGCGTGTGAGCGCCACCGCGCTCAGTGCGTCGTAGTCGCGCTCGGTGAAGCCGTCGTCGTCGATCTCGTAGATGCGCGCCTCGGGGCAGGCGAGCAGGATCGGCGAGTGCGTGGCGATCACGAACTGCGCGCCGTCCTGCGCCGCGCGCACGATGATCGCGAGCAGCGTCAGGAGGCTGGTGACTGAGAGCGCGGCCTCGGGCTCGTCCAGGAGGTAGAGGCCGTTGCCGGCGAACCGGTTGGCTGCGAGGGCGAGGAAGGACTGGCCGTGTGACTGCTCGTGCAGGCCGGTGCCGCCGTAGAGGGAGACGTCGGGCGCGTGGATCGAGCCGCCGTCGACGAATACGGCGACGTTGAAGAAGCTCTCGGCGCGCAGGAAGTAGCCGTTGCGCGGGCGGGTTCTCGTGACCTGCGGCGCGAACACCGGGACCAGCTGCCCTCCGAGGACCGGGCCGATGGCCCGGGGAACCGGCGGCAGCTCGCCCGAGCGCTCGAGCTCCCCGCCCTGGTCGGCGAAGCCCATGGCGTTGGCGAGGCTCTCGATCACCGTCGACTTCCCGACGCCGTTCTCGCCGGCGAGCAGTGTCACGGGCGTGCTGAGTTCGAGCTCATCAACCCGCTCCATGGTCGGCAGGTTCCACGGGAACTCGTCGGCCGTCCCGACCTGTTCGAGTCCGAGCACGTAGGGCCCCGGCCCGAAGCGGCGGTCGTCGCGGCGGCGCGGCATGCACGTTCATTCTGACGTTGTGCCGCGCTGCGCGGCACAACGTACGCCTCGACTGGCAGCATGCCCGGGGATGCGCAAGAAGAAGCTCCGCGTCATGTGGGACTACGGCGCCGAGAACCCGGTCTGGAATCGGCACGGCGGCATCGGGCTGGAGAGCCTGGGGCTCAGCACGGAGCTGTGCGCGGCCCTCAGGCGGTGGTCGGCGGCGCTCACCGAGGAGATGTGGGAGGTCATCCAGACCGACGACGAGGAACTCACGGCCGAGGCACGTCGCTTGGACGACGAGGGCCGGCGCCTTGCCGAGCGCGTGCAGGCCGAACTGGGCAACCGCTACGCGATCAGGTACGTCGGGGTCGACGACTGAACGCCGCTTCCGCTCGGCCGTCGGACACGCGATCCGGGAGCGACACATCGAGCACACCGCGAACGACGGTGTGGGGTTCGAGCTCTGTGCCGCGTGGCGCGGCAGAACGTCAGCTTCAAGGCCGAAGAGTCCCGTTTGGCATCAGTACTGCAACGCAGTTGCGCCGGGTGCGTAACAACTCTGCGGAAATGG
Organism: Actinomycetota bacterium; assembly: GCA_005788585.1. Next base: position 6,113 of record SYBY01000275.1, read on the forward strand.
GGCGGACGCTCGCCACTCGGCCGTACGGTGGACCCGTGACGTCACCCGGTTCTCGCGGCATACTGAATTTCATGAGCGACTTCCTCGACCTCACGATCCGGTACGAGGCGGGCGATGACGATTGGATCGTCGCCTCGATCCCGGAGGTCCCGGGCGCGCTTTCGCAGGGGCGTACACGCGAGGAAGCTCGCGCCAACGTCATCGACGCACTACGCCTGATGTGGACACCGGAGCGCTCGGCCGCTCCGGAGGGCCCGGACGTCGAGTACCTGCGCCTGACCATCGCCGCGTGAAGCGGCGGGTGCTGGAACAGCACCTCGAACGGCACGGCTGCCGTCAGGTGCAGGAGGGCGCCCGCCACACGAAGTGGGCGGGTCCGTCGGGGGCTCGCTCGACCGTTCCGCGGCACCGCGAGGTGGACCCTCGGCTTGCGCGAACGATCTGCAGACAGCTCGGCGTGCCGCCGCCCACCGGCTCGAGGTAGGGCGAAGGCCGTGTCCGCTACAGGGACCATGCGTCTTCGTCCGGCGGATGCGCTTCGGCGCCCGTGGCGCCACCACCGGGCTCTGGGCGCAGGGGCTCCCGCGTACCCGCTCCGCCCGCGGGACCGTCAGGGCGCGGGCCGATCATCCGTCGCAGCATCTCCTGCCGTATCTCCTCGCCCTGCGCGAGGATGTTCTGCCGGGCCTCAGGACTCGCCGAGACGAGTTCGAGCGAGATCAGAGACACCAGCCGCCGCAGTTCGGCGTTGGAGGCCTGTTCGTACGGCCGCACGCCGCTACCGCTCAGCCGCCGGACACGCGATCCGGTAGTCGCACATCGAGCACGCGGCGAACGACGGGGTCGGCTCGAACCCCTGCCCGAGGATCCCCTCGGCGACCTCGAAGACCGTGTCGCGGATCCAGTCCGGGTCGATCTCCTCGGTCGGCACCCGCACCTTCTCGTCATCGAGCACGTACAGGTACGCCTGGTCCGAGGCCTCGAGGTGCCACGCCTCCCGCGCCCCGATCGCGTAGAGCGACAGCTGCACGTCCTCGCGCAGCTGGTGGGCGCTCCGCGGCCGGCCCGTCTTGTAGTCGATGAGCTCGTACGCCCCGTCGGGCAGACGGTCCACCCGGTCGACCCGGCCGCGCAGCGTGTGCGGACCCATCTGGAAGCTGAACGACTTCTCGATCCAGACCGGTTCGACGCCTTCGTCGCGCTGGCGCTCCCAGTACCGCCGCAGCGCCGCCTCGGCCTTCCCGCGCAGCTGCTTGGCCTGCTCGCCGTCGTCCATCCCGCCGCGGCGCCAGCCCGCGTCGAGCAGCCCGAGGAGCTCCTCCAGCGACGACATGCCCGTCCCGTGGTACCGCTCCAGGACCTGGTGGACGATGATGCCGAACCGCTGGTTGACCGTCGGCTCCTGCGGGATCCGGAAGACCCGCGCGAACTTGTACTTCAGCGGGCACATCCGGTAGGTCTCGATATCCGACGCGCTGAGCGCCAGGCCCTCGCCGCGGCGCGGCAGGAACGGCTCCAGCGACGGCTCGGGACGGGCCGCCCGTGCAGCCGCGCGTGCCCGGTCCTCGCGCTCGGCGTCGAGCAGGAGTGCGTCGAGTTCGGACGACTCGAGGATCTCGCGCTGCAGCGGCGAGAGGTCGGCGCCCAGGCGCTGGTTGATGAGCGGCAGGGCGTCGCTGACCGCCTGACCCGTCGGCCGCTCCAGCAGCGCCGCGACCTTCACCATCTCGAGGTAGCGCACCACCGCGTGGGTGACGTCGAGGTCGGTCTCCAGCCGCAGCTCGCCGAGGCCCTTGCCGACCTTCGCGGCATCGTGCAGCAGCGTGTCGCGCAGCGCCTGGAACGTCGCGTGCAGCGTCTCCTCGGGTCCGAACAGCTCCTCGGCGCGCGGCTCCTCGGGGAGATCCAGCGCGGCACGCACGTCCTCGAGGAACGGTGACGCGGGCTGTGCGGCGCCGCGCTCGGAGTGCGCGGGGTACGCCAGGACGAGCGTGCGTCTCGCGCGCGTCATCGCCAGCGCGAGCAGGCGGCGCATCTCGCCGACGTGGTTCGCGCGGGTGTCGTCGGGGACGTCCTCGGCGAGCAGCGCGTCAGGGATCGGCTCGTACTGCGGGCGCCGCGCGCCGGGCATCCGCGACCCGTGCAGGCCGAGGATGAAGACGTGGTCGACCTCGACGGTCTTCGCCTGGCGCAGCCCGACGACCCGGACCCCGGGCTGCGTCGGGCCGGTGATCTCCTCGTCCTGCGGCAGCCCGGCGTCGGCGACCGCGGCGATGTAGCGGGCGAAGTCCCGGGTGGTCGCCTGCGGATCCCGGCGGACGTGCGCCGCCGCGAGATCGCCGAACCGCGCGAGGTTGCGCAGCCGTTCCACGACGTCGGCCTGCGCGGCGAAGAGCTGCTGGCGGCGCAGGCCCAGCCGGTCGATGAGGCGGTGGACGAACAGGTCCGGACGCGTCGTGTCCAGTGCGGCGCCGGCGCTGCGGTGGAGCTTGAGGAACGCCAGGATCCGCTCGCGGGACTCCGGCGGGATCTGCGGGGACTCCGTCGACGCGGCGAGCGCCCCGACCATGTCGAGCTTGCGTCGCCGCGCGATCTGGATGACCCGCGCGAGGTCGGCCGCGCGCAGCTCGATCGGCGATCGTGACAGCGCGCGCACGACCGCGCCGGCGTCGTGCGGGTCGTTGAGCAGGCGCAGCCAGGCCAGCAGGTCGCGCACCTCGGCACGCTGGAAGAACGTGGCCGCGCCGACGATGCGGTGCGGCACCGCGCGCTCGGACAGCGCCGAGGCGATCGCCTGGCCCTCGTTGCGCACGTTGCGCACGAGCACGGCGATCTCCGCCGGCGGCGTGCCCTCGCGCACCATGCGCTCGATCTCGGCGGCGGCGTTCTGCGCCTGGGCACGCTCGTTGTCGGCGCGCCAGACCTGGAGCGTGCCCCCAGGCGCGCCGGTGACGGTCTTCTCGATGCGGTCGGGTGCGTGGACGAGCACCGCGGTCGCTGCGTCGAGGATGCGCTGCGAGCAGCGGAAGGACTCCTCCAGCCGCACCACCGGTGCGTACGGGTGCGCCCGCCGCACGTCGGCGACGTTCTTCGCCGCGGCGTTGCGCAGGCGCTGCGTGCACTGGTCGTCGTCACCGAAGACGACGAGGTTCGGGCCCTCCGTGTTCCCCGCCGCGAGCAGCCCGACGAGCTGCACCGCGCCCGGGCCGAGGTCCTGGAGCTCGTCCACGAGGACGTGCCGGTAGCGGCCGCCGAGCCCCTCGCGCACGTGCGGGCGCTCGCGCAGCAGCGCGATCGCGCGCAGCAGGAGGTCGCCCTCGTCGATCGCGCCCTGTTGGGCGAGCATCCGGTCGTGGGCGAGGTAGAGCTGGGCGAACTCGCGCTCGCGGGCGGTGCGCGCCAACGCGTCAGGTTCCTCGGACAGCCCCCCGGCCCACGCGGCGTAGTCGGCGGCGGTGACCAGCGCCTCCTTCAGGCGGTCGATCCGCGCCACCACACCGGAGAGCAGCGCGGCGGGTTGGCCGCCGAGGTCGTGCTCCTGGAGGGTGAGTTCGTCGACGCGCTCGAGGAGCATCGCCAGGCGGTCCGCGGCGGTCACCGGCAGGACGAACGGCTCGATCCCCGCGTCCAGGGCCTGATCGTGGAGGAGCCGCACGCACAGGCTTCCCACGGTGTGGACGGCCAGTTCTTCGTACGCGCACGTCAACCGGTGCTCCAGGCGGCGTCGCAGGTCGTCGGCGCACGCCAGCGTGGAGGTCAGGGCGACGACGGCGTCGGGCTGCGTGCCGCGGTCGGCCAGGCGCGCGACCCGCTCGACCAGGGCGGTCGTCTTGCCCGTGCCGGCCCCGCCGAGGACCACCAGCGGCCCGGTCGGGTGGTCCGCGATGCGCGTCTGAGCGGCGGACATATGGGGGGTACCGGGCGTCACCATGCCTAGTATGGCCACCATGGCCACCAGGTCCGCAACCCTGTCCGCAGACTGGCTGGGCGCCTGCCACCGCGCAGCGGATGGGCTGCGTTCGGTGCTCGTCGACCATCCGACGAGCCATGAGCGCGTGCGCCAGACCGGCACGCGGGGCGAGGGCGGCGACGACACGCTCATCATCGACGCCGCCGCCGAGGACGCGGTGTTCGTCGAGCTCGACCGGCTGCACAGCGACGGCGCGCGGTTCACCGCGGTCAGCGAGGAGCGCGGCGTCGTGGACTACGGCGACCCCGACGTGCTCGTCGTCATCGATCCGATCGACGGGTCGATGAACGCCAAGCGCGGGCTCACGCACCACGCGATCTCGATCGCGGTGGCCGACGGACCGACGATGGCCGACGTCGTCTTCGGCTTCGTGGCGGACATCGGCGCCGGCGAGGAATGGTCGGCGTGGCGCGGCGAGGGCGCGCAGCACAACGGGGTGGCGATCAGCGAGGTGCCACCCGAGCGCCGGGACATCCACGACCGCCTCGAGCTCGTCGCCATCGAGTCCGCCGACCCGCGGTGGATCCATCAGGCGCTCCCGGGGCTCGAGAAGCACGTGCACCGGGTGCGCGCGATGGGCTCGATCGCGATCTCGCTCTGCCAGGTCGCGACCACGCGCGTCGACGGGATGGTGTCGCTCTGGCGCTGCCGGGCGGTCGACGTCGCGGCGGCGCAGCTCATCGTCCGCGAGAGCGGCGGGCTCGTGGCGTTCGTCGGGCTCGAGGACGGCCCGCTGACCGCGCCGCTGGATCTCCCGCCGCACGCGCCGGTGGTCGCCGCGCGCACCGAGCTCGCGCTCGAGCAGCTCGCGGAGATCCCCGCGGTCGGCGCGCACTGATGCTCGACCCCAACTTCGCCGCCAAGATGGCGATCACGCTGGCGGGTGGAGCGGGCGAGCCCGGGCTGCCGCCGGTCGACCTCATCACCGTGTGCGACACCGCGCACGAGCGGATCGCCGATGCGACCGGCCTCGTCCCCGCGCAGGCGCTGCCGCCTCCGGAGTGGGTCGACCGCGAGGCGTGGGCGAAGGCGAACGCCGTCAGCCTCTCCCGGCTGCTCGAACCGCTCGGGGAACGCGCGGGCGCGGACCTCGGCCCGCTCTCCGGTCCCCTCCGCGCCGCCACGGGCGGGATCGCGACCGCGGAGGCCGGCGCGCTGCTCGGCCTCGTCGCCAAGCGGGTCATGGGCCAGTACGACCTGACGCTGACCGACCCCGACGTCCCCGCGCGGCTGCTGTTCGTCGGGCCCAACATCCTGGAAGCGGCGGAGAAGCTCGAGGCCGACCCGGGCGAGCTGCTGACCTGGATCGCGCTGCACGAGGTCACGCACGCGGTGCAGTTCTCGGCGGTGACCTGGCTGCGTCCGCACCTCGCGGAGCTGCTCGGTGAGCTGCTGGCGTCGCTCGATGTCCAGGTGGACTGGAGCAACCTGCTGCGCCTGCCGTCGGTGACCGAGTTGCGCGAAGCCGTCGACACGGTCCGTGACCGTGGGCTCGCGTCCTTCTTGGGGCCGGCGCGCAGCGACCTGCTCGATCGCGTGCAGGCCACGATGGCGCTGGTCGAGGGGCACGCGGAGTGGACGATGGATGCGGTCGCCGGCGACCTCGTCCCGAACCTCGAGGACCTGCGTGCCGCGCTGGACCGCCGCCGCGCCGAGCGCACCGGGCTGCTGCGCTTCGCCGACCGCCTGCTCGGCCTGGACCTGAAGATGCGCCAGTACGAGGAGGGCCGCGCGTTCTGCGACGCCGTCGTCTCCCTCGGCGGACCCGAGCTGCTGACCCGCGCGTGGGCCGAGCCCGAGACCGTGCCCAGCGCAGCCGAGCTCGCCGACCCGGCGGCCTGGCGCGCACGCGTCACCTGACTCTCTGCCGTTCAGCGCAACGCTGGTGGGCGCGGGTTGCCGTCGGCGGCAACGTTTCGCCATCGCGGCGCGCAGGTTTCGACCGCGCGGACATGCCCAGCGTGGCGCGGGTGCGGGAACGTGCCGCGCACCATGAATCCGCTCACCGCCAGCCCCGTCGGCACGCACCCGCTCGATTCGCTCACCTCCGAGGAGGTCAGCGCCGCGGCGCGGATCCTCAAGGAACAGGAGGGCCTCGGGGCCGAGGCGCGGTTCGTGTCGATCGTCCTGCGCGAGGACAAGTCGGTCCTCCGTGGCTGGACGGAGGGCGAGACCGTGCCGCGCGCGGCGTTCATCGTCCTGCGCAACCGCGAGACGCGCGGCACCTACGAAGCGGTCGTCGATCTCGCCAGCGAGACCGTCGTGCGGTACGAGCGGATGGAGGGCGTCCAGGCGTCGATCACCGCCGAGGAGTTCATGGCGACCGAGGACGCCGTGCGCGCGAGTCCCGAGTGGCGGGAGGCGATGGCGAAGCGCGGCGTCGAGGACGTCGAGATGTGCATGCTCGACCCGTGGTCGTCGGGCTACTTCGGCCCCGAGGACCACCCGAGCCGCCGCCGCATCTGCCGGCCCCTGACGTGGGTGCGCTCGGGAGACCCCGACGACAACGGGTACGCGCGGCCGGTCGAGGGGCTCCAGGTCGTCGTCGACCTCGACGAGATGAAGGTCGTCGAGGTCATCGACCACGGCGTCGTCCCGCTCCCGCCGAAGTCGGGCAACTACGACCCCGACCTCGCGATCGGCGACCCGGAGAACGTCCCGGTCATGGACGGCCTGCGCGAGGACGTCAAGCCGATCGAGATCACCCAGCCCGAGGGCGCGAGCTTCACCGTCGACGGCAGCCTCGTCACGTGGCAGAAGTGGCAGGTGCGGATCGGCTTCAACAGCCGCGAGGCGCTCGTCCTCTATGACATCGCCTACCAGGACGGCGACACGCTGCGGCCCATCTGCCACCGCGCGTCGCTCGGCGAGATGTACATCCCCTACGCCGACCCGCAGCCGACGCAGTCGACGAAGAACGTCTTCGACATGGGCGAGTACGGGATCGGCTGGCTCGCGAACCCGCTGGAGCTCGGCTGCGACTGCCTCGGGGACATCACGTACTTCGACGGCGTCGTCAACGACCAGGACGGCGAGCCGGTCGTGATCCCCAACGCGATCTGCATGCACGAGGAGGACTACGGCACCGGCTGGAAGCACACGGACGTCCGCACCGAGAAGGTCGAGGTCCGCCGCCTGCGCCGGCTCGTCATCTCGAGCATCTGCACGGTCGGCAACTACGAGTACGGCTTCTTCTGGCACCTGTACAACGACGGGACGATCGAGCTGGAGGTCAAGCTCACCGGCTGCCTGACGACGAACGCGCTGCCGGTCGGCGAGGACACGCCGTACGGGCAGGTGCTCGCGCCGGGGCTGTACGGGCCGCACCACCAGCACTTCTTCAGCGTGCGGCTGGACATGGAGGTCGACGGGCCGCAGAACCGCGTCGTCGAGGTCGATTCGTTGCCCGAGCCCTACGGCCCCGACAACCCGGTCGGCTCGTACTGGAAGACCCAGCGGACGGTGCTCGCCACCGAGCAGCAGGCCCAGCGTCAGGTCGACCCGACGAAGGGCCGCTTCTGGAAGATCGAGAACCCGAACGTCGAGAACTCGGTCGGGGAGCCGACGGCGTACAAGCTCATGCCGGGTGAGAACGTCTTCCCGATGGTGCACCCGGACGGGATCTGGGGCCAGCGCGGCGCGTTCATCCAGAAGCACCTGTGGGTGACGCCGTATGCGCCCGACGAGAAGTTCCCGGCCGGGGACTACCCCAACCAGCACCCGGGCGGGGCTGGCCTGCCGGAGTGGACGGCCGCCGACCGGTCGATCGACAACGAGGACCTCGTGCTCTGGTACTCGTTCGGCGCCCACCACGTGGTGCGGCCCGAGGACTGGCCGGTGATGCCGGTGCACCACATCGGCTTCAAGCTCAAGCCGGCCGGGTTCTTCGCCGCCAACCCGGCGCTCGACGTGCCGCCGACTCAGGCGAAGCACTGTCACCACTAGCCCACATCGGGGGCGTCCCCGTCGAGGAGGTGCTCGCCGCCGGTCCGGCCCTCCTGGCCGGTGGCGGGCTCTGTGTCGCGTGGGTGCGGATACGGCTGCGCGCCCACTGAACCACGTCCACGCCCGCATGCCGGAACGATGTATCATTCCCACTCTGTCCGGCGAGCGGGGGACGAGATGTGGGGACACGTGTACTCAGTGTGGGGCCGTGCGGTCGCAGCCATCACCGTGGCCGTGGTCGCGACGACGCCGGCGCTCTCGAGCGCGGCGAGCACCAGGCAGATGACCGCCGCGGCCGGCGGCGCGACGGAGCTGTCGCTCGAGCAGACTGGACCCCGCGACCTCGTCGTCACGAACAGCGGCGCAACGGCGGTGGCGTTCCCTGGCGCACAGATGCGCCGTTTCGCACGCACGCTGAAGCTCGATCCCCGCAGCACCTGCTTCGGCGTGTCGAAGTTCGCGCCGGGTGACACGTGTGGCCTCCGCCTGCGCGGCGCCGTCGGCCGGGGAGCGGCATCGGTCGGCTTCCGCGTCGCCAAGGGCGTCGACGGGACGGTCACGCTCACCAACACGGGCGAGGCCGCACTGCCGCTGGCCGGGGCCACCTTGACGCGGCTGCTGCAGCGCGCAGGCGTCCGCGACGGGGACTGCGCGACCGGGCGGACGCTGCCGACTGGCATGTCGTGCACCCTGCGTCCCGGGTCGGGCGTGCCCCCGACGGCCCGCACGCCGTCGTCGGCCGACCGGTTCACGAGCTTCCAGCAGGGAACGATCTCGGGGCAGGCGACCGGCATGGTCTGGGCCTCGGCAGCCGAGACGTTCTCCCAGGTGCTCGCCGGGATCTGGTCGTGGCTCGGGATCCTCGGGCTGTGGTGCGCCCTGGAGCCCGGGTCGTGCACGGCCTTCTTCCGGGCGCTGCTCCAGCCCCTCCTATGACCGCGGCGGCCGCGACTCGAACAGCCGCTGCAGCCGCAGCGCCGTCTCGATCTCCGCGCGTCGCTCGGCGATGGCGTGGCCGAGCAGCGACTCGGCGCGGCGCAGCCGGTAGGTGACGGTCCGCGGCGCGATCTCCAGCGCCGCCGCGGTGGCGCTCACGCTCTCGCGCGCGTCAAACCAAGCGCCGAGGGTCGTGCGCAGCCGGACACTGCGCTCGTCCGGTCCTGCGAGCAGGCCGAGTTCGGCGCGCACCAGCTCACGCGCGAGGTCCTGGTCTCCCAGGGCGAGCGCCTCGACCATCGCGTCGCGGGCGGCGACCACCCCGCCGCCGCGGGCATCGGCGACCTGCCACGCGACGAGCGCCTGGCGGTGGGCCAGGCGGAAGCCGGACACGCCGGCGCACGGCCCGCCCACGCCCGCGTGGCCGCCGTCGAGGCCCTCGCGCCGCAGCCGGGCCGCGACCTCGTCGGCCGCGTCGGCGGGCAGCCACGCCCACGTGCGATCGCCCGAGGGCTCGAGCACGACCAGATGGTCCGCACCCATGTCGTCCGCCACCCGCCCGACTGCGGCGCAGGTGTCGCCTGACGCGACGACCGCGACGTGCGCGGTGTCCATCGCGTAGTCCAGGCCCAGCGGCGGCTGGCCGGCCAGCACCGCCTGCACCCGGCGCAGCAGATGCAGGCGCGGAGTGCCGTGGAGGCGGTCACGCTCGTCGGCGTACTCCCGGGCGACCAGCGGTGACACCCGGTCGATATACCGGTAGAGCTGGTGCGCCGCGCCGCGCAGCACCTCGGCCGGGCGGTGCAGGTCGTCGTACCCGCCGCCCGCGACGTCGTCGAGGACGTGCTCGAAGATCACCTGCTGCCCGAGGCGGTAGGTCCGCAGCAGCGCATCGACCTCCGCGCCGTGCTGGGCGGCGAGGTCGGCCTCCAGGCGCGGGCCGAACCCGAGGCTGTGCGGCAGCGCGCCGGCCCGGCCGACGGCGTCGAGCATGAGCTCGGTGTTCTCGTGCGTGCTGCGGCGCACCGCGGCGACATAGGCCGGATCATCGGTGACGAAGAACTCCGGGACCTCGCGCAGCTGACGCTCCATGAGGTCGTCGACGATCTCGCCGATGCGCGCGCGGCCGTGGCGCGCGAGCGCCTGCAGGTCCTGAGTCGCCGAGGCCATCACGCGCAGGATGGCGGTGCTGCGGTCGCGCCGCAATGGCCCGCGTGGACGGACCGGATCGACGCGATGGCCGTAACCCGTGAGACGCCGTGGTTTACAAACACACGTTCGCCGGGTAGCATCACCGGTACAAGCTTAGTTCTAATAACCCCGAATTCAGGAGCCTCATGGCCGAAACCACGCCCTCCCCCAAGCCCGCCGTCAAGGCGACCGCCGCCAACGCCCGCGCGACCACCAAGAGCGCGAAGACCGCCGCGACCCGCACGGCGAAGAAGACCGGTGGCGCCGCCGCCAAGGCCGCGTCCCCCTCGAAGACGAGCACGCGCTCGGCCGCCGGCAAGAAGGCCGCCGCTACCCGCGCTGCGAACACCGGCAAGCCCGCGACGGCCGCCAAGCGCGCCGCCGAGGCGCAGGCGCTGGAGCAGAAGACGCGCCTGCAGACCGCGAGCGACATCGCCGAGAAGGTCGTCCTCGTCCAGGTCGGCGCCGCGCTCACCGCCCGTGACTCGGTCGTCGAGACCGTCAAGGAGATCCGCGCGACCTCGGTCGAGAAGGAGCTCAAGGCGGCGCAGACCGACCTCGAGAAGGAGTTCAAGAAGTTCGAGAAGCGCGGCACCAAGGCCCGCAAGGACCTCGAGCGCGACATCAAGAAGACCCGCACGCGCATCGAGCGCGAGCTGCGTCAGCGCCGTTCGACCGTCGAGAAGGTCGCCAAGGAGAACCGCGCCCGCCTCGAGAGCGAGGTCAAGAGCCTGCAGGCCGACCTCGAGAAGCAGGCCGAGCCCGTCCTGAAGACGCTGGACCCGGTCGTCACCCCCGTGACCGACGTCGCCAGCACGGTCCGCGAGCGCGTCACCGCGCTGGTCTAGGGACCGCACACCTCGTTCTCCCCCGGGAGAACACGCCGCGGGGGCGCTTGGACAGGGCGCCCCCGCGGTCGTTGTGCGGCGAACGATCCCTACAATCGAAGGCATGCCTTCCGTCGACGACATCCGTACCGCCCTCGCTCGCGTGATCGATCCGGAGCTCCGGGCCTCGATCGTGGAGCTCGGGATGGTGCGCTCGATCGACGCGCACGAGAACGGCGTCGTCGACATCACGGTGTCGCTGACCACGCCCGGGTGCCCGATCCGCAACCACTTCCAGACCAGCGTGGTCAAGGAGGCCAAGACCGTCGAGGGCGTCACGCATGTGAACGTCACGTTCGACGTGCTCTCCGACACCGAGAAGCAGGGCCTGCAGCAGAAGCTCGGCCGCAGCGGCGGGCTGCCCAGCGGCGCGCTCGCACAGGTCGCCAACGTCCTCTGCATCGGCTCGGGCACGGGCGGCGTCGGCAAGTCGACCCTCACGGCCAACCTCGCCGCGGCGCTCACCGCCGAGGGCAAGAAGGTCGGCGTCCTCGACGCCGACGTGTGGGGCTACAGCCTCCCGCGCATGTTCGGTCTCGGCGGTCAGCGCCCGCCGGTCAGCGCCACGCGCAAGATCCTCCCGCTGGAGGCCGGGGGCGTGAAGGTCATGTCCATCGGGTTCTTCGTGGAGGAGGACAGCGCGGTCGTCTGGCGCGGCCCGATGCTGCACAAGGCGCTGACGCAGTTCCTCGAGGACGTCGACTGGGGCGAGCTGGACTACCTGCTCGTCTACCTGCCCCCGGGCACCGGCGACGTGTCGATGACCCTGGCGCAGCTGCTGCCGCAGGCGCAGTTCCTCATCACGACGACGCCGCAGGCGACGGCCCAGAAGGTCGCGCGCCGTGCCGCCGAGATGGCCAAGAAGGTCAACCTCGAGATCGGCGGCATCGTCGAGAACATGTCCGGGTTCGTCACCCCCGACGGCCAGCGCTTCCCGATCTTCGGTGAGGGCGGCGGCCAGGAGCTCGCCGACGAGCTCGACGTGCCCCTGTTCGGCAAGATCCCGCTCACGATGCCGCTGCGCGAGCAGGCCGACGCCGGCGTGCCGCTCGTGGCCACCGACCCCGACGATCCGGCGGCGCAGGCCATCCGCTCAGTGGCGCGCGGGATCATCGCGATCACCCCGGCGCAGCCGATCGCGCTGCAGATGGCGCCCGAGGCACCGGCGGCAACGCTCCCGATCGTGGAGAGCAAGCCCAAGCCGAAGGGCATGTCTCTCCCGATGGCGTAGACGGGTCGCTCGTCCACGCTGGCCACCGGGATTCCGGTTTCGGGTGGGCTCCGTCGATAACCGGGGTGTGATCCCCACAACCCCGGAATCTGCCCCCCGGCGGTTGCGGCGCCGTTGGCGTGTCCTGCTGCTGCTCGTTCCTGCCCTCTTCACGGTGGCCGGCGGCGTCGCGGCCATCCTCGCGATCGAGAATGTGCGCGAGACGGCCCGGCACGAGGGGACGGTCGCCGCGGTCGCCAACGCGAACGCGACGCAGGCCCGGCAGGCCGCGCTCGCGGTCAGCGGCATCGCGTATCTGATCGGGGATCGCGGCGTCAGCGGCCCCGATTCGCTCGGCCCGGGTCTCGCGCGGATCGGCTCGGGCGCGACGGCCCAGCACGACAGGCTGCTCGATCTCGTCGGCGACGACGCCGATGCCAGGGCGGCGCTGCGTACGTCGCAGACGGCGCGTGCCGATGCTCTGGCCGCACTCGAGCCGCCCATCACCCGCGACGGGCTGCTCCGCGCGGCGGCGTCGATGAGCGCGGCGTCACAGGCGCTGAGCACGCTCGCCGAGCGCGCCGGCGAACAGGAGCAGGCGGCCGACCGTCGCGCCGATCGCGTGACCGTGGCCGTCCTCACCCTTGCGGTCATCGTCGTGACGGCGTGCTGGTGGGCGTTCCTCACGCTGACGGGCAGGCTGCAGCGCCGTCACCTCGACCTGCTGCGCCACATGGCCGAGCACGACCCGCTGACAGGTCTCGGCAACCGGCGCGCCCTGAGCAGCGCGGCCGAGGACCTCGGGGACACTCCCGCGGCGCTGGCGATGTGCGACCTCGACGGCTTCAAGGAGTTCAACGACCGCTTCGGCCACGTCGCGGGCGATGCGCTGCTGCGGCGCGTCGCCGAGCGCGTGGCGCTCGTGGGGGCGGACGTCGGCGTGCGTGCCTTCCGGCTCGGCGGCGACGAGTTCTGCGTGCTCGGCCCGGGCATCGACGCCAAGCGCCTCGGGGAGCTGTGTCGCGCCGCGCTGACCGACGAGGGGGACGGGCACCGCGTCACCGCGTCGGTGGGGACCGCACTGCTGCCGGACGACGGGGACCTCCGCGGCGCGCTCCTGGTCGCCGACGGCCGGCTGTACGACGCGAAGCGCGCGCGGTACACCGCCGACCCGGCGGCGGACCGTCGCAGCACCGTGCAGCGACAGGCCAGCTGAACCGCCTGACCGTCAGCGCCGGTACAGCGTCTCCGGGTCCCGCACGATCTCCATGATCCGCTGGGGCGCGGCCACCGGCTGAAACCCGCACTGGGCGTAGAGGCCGTGGGCGTCGGCGGTCTGCAACTCGAAGCGCCGCAGACCCTGGAGGTCGGGGTGCGCGAGGATCGTCTCGATGAGCCAGACCCCCAGTCGCCGGCCGCGATGGGCGGGCAGGACGAAGACGTCGGCGAGGTAGGCGAAGACGGCGCGGTCGGTCACCACCCGGGCGAATCCGGCCTGCGTCCCGTCCGGCGCGTAGAGCCCGAACGGGATCGAGTGCGCGATGGCGCGCTCGACCACGACGAGCGGCACACCGGGGGACCAGTAGGCGTCGTGCGTCAGAAAGCCGTGGATGGCCGCGAGATCCAGGCGGTCGCGATCGGTGGAGATCTCGTACCCGTCGTGCATCGGCCCAGCGTAGGATGCCGCCACCCATGTTCGGCCGCGAGAAGGAGATGGACCTCGGGCTCTCCGCGAGCAGCGGACGCCCGGACCCCGTGCCCGGCTCGTCGGACCCCGGCCCGTCGGGTTCCTACCAGCCGGGTCGCTTCGCGCTGGCCCTCTTCACGCTCGCGGTCTTCGCGGCGGGCGCGTTCATGTTCGTCACCGTGGAGGGCAACGCGCTCGATGACCCGGTCAAGCAGGCCGAGCGCGGGGAGATCTCCACGAACGACACTCGGTCGCTCGTGCGCGAGGCGAACCTCACGCGCGCGCTGCGAACCCTCGCCGGGGAGATCGACGAGGGCGGCTACATCGACAGCTTCCGCCTCGCGCCCACGCGGATCAACGCGATCGTCGTCCAGCCGAGCGGGCGGCGGGAGAACCTGACGATCAACGTCGCCTTCGAGGTCACGGCGGTCGACTCGGGGACCGGAGAGGGCGAGGGACTGATGCCCAGCGACATCGACCCGGCCGCGCCGGAGCGGATCATCCGCGTGGCGAACCGCAAGTTCGAACTCCGGCCGCAGAACTTCGACTACATGGTCGCCAACGAGGGGTTCAGCGAGGGTGAGGACTCGTCGTGGACGGCGTTCTGGAAGCTCCCGCTGAAGGACAACGACATCTCCGCCGCTGCGGACGGGACCGACGTCCGCCCTCTCGGCACACCCGACGCGAAGACCCGGGCCGAGACCAAGGCCACCCAGCAGGCCGTCGCGGACGCCCAGCGCGCCGCGGCCGAGCGCGCGCAGTGCATCAGCCGCGCCGAGACCGCCGAGCAGATCCAGCGGTGCGTGCGATGAGGGGCGTGCTGCGGACCGTCATCGGGATGGCGATGATCGCCGCCGGCGTGCTGCTCGCCGCGTGGGCGCTCTACGAGCTCACGCGCATCGGCACGTGCGCATCCGGTGGGCCGTACGTCTCCGCCCGTGAGTGCCCGCCCGGCACCGGCCTGCGGATCTTCGCGATCATGGGCGGGATCTTCCTGACGCTCATTGGGGCGTTCGTCACGCCGGGCCTGGCGATCGCCGGGTTGGCGTGGGGCCTGGGCTTCACGATGCTCGGCGCGGCCTTCTTCGTCTCCGCGTTCGGGCCCGCTGCGCCGCCCGACGCCGACAGCAGCCTGCAGTGGGTCGGCGGTCTCGTCGGTGGCATGTTCGTGCTCATGGGGCTTCCGGGTCTCTTCGCCATCTTCGGTGCGGGCCGGGGCGGCCGCGGTGCCGGGGGACGGGCCGCGCACCTGCTCGAGCACGGCAAGCGCTGCCCCGGCACGGTCCTGTCGGTCCAGGACACCGGGATGACCGTGAACGACAACCCCCGCGTGAAGATGCACGTGCGCGCCGAGCCCGCGGGCGAGCCGTCGTTCGAATTCGAGAAGACCGCCACCGTCTCGCGCGTCCAGATCCCGCGCGCGGGCGACCGGTGCGCCGTCTTCTACGACCCTGTGGGCGGCGGCGAGCCGGGCATCTCGTTCGACGCGCCGGCGCTCGCGATGGTGGGGCTCGGGCCCGGCGGGGGGCCCATGCCCGGTCCGCCGAGCGGCGCCGCAACGGCGGCGAGCTTCGGGACACCGGGCGTCGTGCCCGTCCGCGCCCCGTCGGCGCCGGCCGCGTCCGGGGCGGCGGGCGACGACGACACGATCGAGGAGCTCGAGCGGCTCGCGAAGCTGCGAGCCGCCGGTGCGCTCACCGAGGAGGAGTTCCAGCAGGCCAAGGCCCGCGTGCTGGGGCCGTAGCTCCGACCGGATCGGGCTCTGCCCGATCCGTCGTTCACTTGGTCGTGAAGTACTCCGCGTTGATCGCCGCGAACTGCGCCCACTCGTCGGGCAGCTGGTCCTCGGCGAAACAGGCGTCGACCGGGCAGGCCTCGACGCAGGCGTCACAGTCGATGCACTCTTCCGGATCGATGTACAGCTGCTCGACCTTGTCGTAGTCGGGCTCGTCCGGGGTCGGGTGGATGCAGTCGACCGGGCACACCTCGGTGCAAGAGTTGTCCTTCTGGCCGATGCACGGCTCGGCGATGACGTAGGCCATGTGCCTTTCCTTTGGTGTGACGTCGTCCGGAGGGCGCCGCTTGCGGTGCCGGGAGGACGAAAGCAGGTTCTCCGGGAGCGCCGGATATTAGAACGTGTGGGCCCGGGCCGGTGCGCGGGCCGCAGCGTCTTCTAGGCTCCCGCCCGTGATCCTGCTGACGGGCGCCACCGGACTGGTGGGAACCGCCGTGCTCCAGCGGCTTGTCGCGGCCCGCCGACCGGTGCGCTGCCTGGTCCGCGATCCGCGCGGTCTCGGCGAGCATCGGGTGCGCGTGCAGCTCGCACTCGGCGACCTGGCGGACCCCCCGTCGTTCCGCAACGCCATGCGCGGCGTGGATACGGTCATCCACCTGGCGGCGTCCGCGCGCGACCAGCCGGCCGGCTCGATCGAGGAGCTCAACGGGATCGCGACGTGGCGGATGGTCCGCGCGGCGGAGAAGGCGGGCGTCCGTCGCTTCGTCTTCGTCTCCGGTCTTGGCGCGAGCCCCCACCACCGCACGCGCCTGCTGCGGGCCAAGGCGCTGGCGGAGGACGTCGTGGCGGCGAGCACGCTGGAGACCACGATTCTCGCCGCGTCGCTCGTCTACGCGCCCGAGGACCGCGCGCAGCGCCTGCTGCGGCGACTGCTGCTCGCGTCACCGGTCCTGCCCGTGGTCGGACGCGGCGCCGCCGAGTTCCAGCCGGTCTGGGCCGCGGACCTCGCCGACTGCATCCTCGCGACCCTCGATCGCGACGAGGCGCGGCAGCGGCATGACATCGCCGGTCCGGCGACGCTGACCGCGCGCGAGGTGCTCGACGTGCGCGTCCGGGCGCTCCGGCGCAGGCGCCGTGGCGTGATGGTCCCTGAACCTGTCGCCGCGGCGGGGTTGCGGATCGGCGAGAACCTGCTGAAATCCAAGACACCGGTGTGTTGGGACGAGGTGGAGCTGCTCACGGCGTCAATGACGACGCAGGTAGGCGCAGCCGATGCGCAGCGCCTTGGCGTGCAGCCCTCCGCGATGCCGGCCGTTCTCGGTCCCGTCGTGTCCAGGGAGGCACCATGACCCGTCGCATGATCCCCGCCGCGTTCAGTGCCGCCGCGGTCCTGCTCGTCCCGGCGTCCGCCGTCGCGGCTCCGATTCTCGAGCCCGTGCTGACCGAGTGGCGCGCGGAGAAACTCCGCGGCACCGCCGGCGACGACGTCCTGCGCGGGGAGACCGGCAACGACTACCTCGACGGCCTCGCCGGCAATGACCAGCTGTTCGGCGACTCGGGCAACGACACGCTGTACGGGCGTGAGGGCAACGACATCCTCGACGGCGGGGACGGCGACGACGCGATGTACGGCGGCGAGGGCAACGACTTCATCGTCGAGCAGCGCTTCGGCGACGACCGCCTGTTCGACGGCGGCCCGGGCGACGACTACATCCACGCCAACCGCGGCTCGGACAAGAACGTCAACGGCGGCGACGGCAACGACACCCTGCTCGGGGGCAGCGGCCCGGACGTGCTGCGCGGTGACGCCGGCAACGACACGCTGGTCGGGGGTTCGGCGCCCGACGCGCTCATCGGTGGCGACGGCGACGACCGCCTGTACGGCGGGTCGGAGCCGGACAACATGGACTGTGGCCCGGGCAACGACACGGCGTACGTGGAGACGACCTGGGAGCGCGACAACGGCCGCGCGAACCGGATCGTCGGCTGCGAGACGATCGTCGTCGGCGACCCCTCCACGAAGGACACGGCGTTCGACGGCTCGACGCCCGCCGAGCCGCCCCCGGCGCTGGCCTCGGCCGGCGCGGAGGCGGCGACCGTCCTCACCGGGATCTCCGAGAAGCTCGACCAGCCGACCCGGGTCGGCGGGAAGGGCAACGACCGGCTGCGCGGCAGCAACGAGGGCGACACCCTCGTCGGCCAGGACGGCAACGACGTCCTGGAGGGGCTCGGCGGCGCCGACGACCTGGACGGCGGCCAGGGCAATGACACGATCAAAGGCGGCGCCGGCAACGACCGGATCTTCGGCCGCAAGGGCAACGACCGCCTGTACGGCGAGGACGGGGACGACGAGATCACGGGCGACCGCGGCGCGGACCTGATCTTCGGCGGGTTCGGCGCCGACAGCATCACCGGTGGCTTCGGCAAGGACCGGATCTTCTCCGGGCCGGGCAACGACTACGTCAACATCCGCGGCGGGCTCGCGGACGTCGCCGACTGCGGTCCGGGCGTCGACCGCGTGCGCAAGGACAGCAAGGATCGCGTCCGCAACTGCGAGGTCGTCGTCAAGTAGCCGGCGGCGCCAGCCGGTCGGCCCACGGCCGCGCGGTCTCGAGCTGGGCGGCCAGGGACAGCAGTGCGCCCTCCTCGGCGGGCCGGCCGATGAGCTGCACCCCGATCGGCAGGTCGTCACCGTCGCGCGCGGCGATCGGCAGCGAGATCGCGGGCTGGCCGGTGATGTTGATGACGGCCGTGAAGGGCGTGAACGCGCCCGAGCGCGCGAAGGTCGCAGCGGGGTGGTCGGCCCGCGGGTCGATCTCGCCGAGCGGGACGGCGACCTCGGCGAGTGCCGGGGTCAGCACCGCGTCGTACGCGTCGGTCCAGGTCACGATCGCGCGGGCGAAGCCCTGCAGCTGCGCGGCCGCCAGGCCCGCGGCGACCGAGTCGATGCCGCGGCACGTCTCCCACAGCCACCAGCTCAGCGGTTCGACGTCCTCGGCGGTCGGCTCGCGTCCGGCGAGCATGCCGGCGAACGCCATCTGGGTGCAGACCGCTGGGCCGAACTCGGCGGTGAACACCTGGAGCATCTCGCGAGACGACCACGGCGGGTCGACCTCCTCGATGTCGTGTCCGAGTGACGCGAGGAGCTCCGCCGTCTCGGCGACGACCCGTGCGACCTCGGGGGCGACCGGGGCGCCGGGGAGCGGTGGCGCGGTGGTCACCGCGATCCGCAGGCGGCCGGGCTCCCGGGCCGCGCTGACGGCGAACGGCTCGGCCGGGGGCGGCGCCCAGCTCGCGTCGCCGAGCACCGGGCCGGCGAGGAGGTCGAGGAGCGCTGCGGTCTCGGCGACCGTCCGGGTCAGCACCCCGTCCTGGACGAGGTACTGGTGCCCGAGGTCAGGGGCGACCGAGATGCGCCCACGCTGCGGCTTGAGCCCGACGAGGCCGCAGCAGGCTGCGGGGATGCGGGTCGAGCCGCCCCCGTCGTTGGCGTGGGCGAGTGGGACCATGCCCGCCGCCACCGCGGTGGCCGACCCGCCTGAGGACCCGCCGGACGTCCGCGACGGGTCCCACGGGTTGCGGGCCGGACCGTGGGCGCTGGGGTCGGTGACCGGGAGGATCCCCCACTCCGGCAGCTTCGTGGTCCCGACGATGACGAAGCCCGCGTTGCGCAGGCGCGCGGTCACGTTGTGGTCGACGGGCGGGACGAAGGAGCCCGGGGTGAACGCCGAGCCGAACGAGAGCGGCAGGCCTGCAACGGCGCGGTTGTTCTTGACCGCGATCGGGACGCCGGCAAACGGCCGGTCGTCACCCGGGCCGACGGCATCGGCCGCCACCTGGGCACGGTCGCCGTCGACGTGGATGAACGCTCCAAGCTCGGGGTCGAGGGCCTCGATGCGCGCGAGCGACAGGTCGACGAGCTCGCGGGAGCTGATCTCTCCTGAGCGGATCAGGCCCGCGAGCTCGATGGCCGAGCGGGTCAGGAGCTGATGGTCGGGCACGTCTGGACCCTACGTCCACTCCCGCCGCCGATGCGCCGTAACCTGCTAAGCTGCCTCATATGGTTACTGAGCAACGTCAGGTGGATATCGATCTCCCTGACGAGCTCGTCCTCCCGCTCAGCAGCGGCGCGCCCTACTGGTACTGGCTCGGCGGCCGGCCCGCGCTGGACTTCGTCAACACCCTGCGCGAGCGCTGGCGCCGCCGCGTCGAGACGTTGGTCACGCCCGAGGATCTCGAGGCGTGGATGCAGCGCACCGAACTGCTGCCCGAGGACTGGCGCCCCAACCGCGGCGGCGGTCACAAGCGGCGCCTGACGGACGAGGTGCTCCGCGAGGCCCGGGAGCTGCGCGAGGCGATCGACGCGTGCGTGCAGGCCGCCGTCGCCGGCGAGCCGCTCGATCGCGCCGCCGTCACCACGATCGACGACTGGCTCGTCCACGCCGGAGCGCGGCCGCAGTTCGCGCTGGGCGACGACGGGGACCCCGTGCTCGGCGAGCGCGCGGCCTCGGACTCGCCGCGTCGCGCGCTTGGCATGATCGCGCTGGACGCCGCCGAGATGCTCGGCACGCCCGCCGCGCGCGCCAGGGTGCGCATCTGTGCCGCCGACGACTGCTCGGCGCGCTTCTATGACCGTTCGCCCGCAGGCAAGCGGCGCTGGTGCTCCATGCAGACGTGCGGCAACGCCGCGAAGGTGCGCGCGCACCGGGCACGGAAGAAGGAGCCCGCCCGATGACGGCAGACGAACGCGCGGAGGTCGAACGCCTCGTCGCCGGTCGCGGCGCGGGCCCGTACCGCTGGGTGGTTCTCGGCGTGGGTGCGCTCGGCGCCGGCGCGTTCGCCGCGCTGCGCATGGGACTGCCGTCGCTCGGCCCGGCCATCCGCGACGACTACGCGCTCACCCTCGGCCAGGTCGGCCTCGTGTTCACCGCGCTCGCGGTCGGCACGATGGTGACGCTGCTGGCGTGGGGCATGCTCACCGACCGCATCGGCGAGCGCCCCGTGATGGTCGCCGGTCTCGTCGGGGCGGCGGTCGCTCTCGTGGGCGCCGGCCTGGCGCAGGGCTTCTCCGGTCTGCTCCTCGCGATGTTCGCCGCGGGCGCGATGGGCGCCAGCGCCACCGGCGCCTCGGGCCGCGCGATCATGGGCTGGTTCGGCTGGCGCGAACGCGGTCTGGCGCTCGGGATCCGCCAGATGGCGCTGCCGCTCGGCGGGGGAATCGGCGCGCTCGTGCTCCCGGCCTTCGCAGCCGGCGCGGGTGGGCTGCAGCTCGCGTTCTTCGCTCTCGCCGGGCTCATGCTGGGCGCCGCGCTCGCGTGTCTGGTGCTGCTGCGCGAGGCACCCGAGCGCCCGCAGGTCCTCGCCCCGCTTCCCACGACGCCGCCGATGCGCGACCGCCGGCTCTGGCGTCTGGGTGCAGCGAGCGCGCTGCTCGTCGTCGCCCAGTCGGCGATGCTCGGCTTCGTCGTCCTCTTCCTGCACGACGAACTCGGCGTCCGGATGGAGCTCGCCGCGCTCGCGCTCGCCGCGATCCTGCTCGTCGGCGCCGCCGGGCGGGTGCGGGCAGGCCGCGTCTCGGACCGGCAGGCGCGCCGGATCGCGCCGATGCGCCGCAGGGCGCTCGCGGGCGCGTTGCTGCTCGCCGTCCTCGCGGCGTTGACGACCGCGCCGGTGGCGCTGTCCGTTCCCGTCGCGCTCGCCGCGGGCGTGGCGACGATGACGTGGAACGGCCTCGCCTTCACCGCTGCGGCCGAGATCTCCGGCAAGGCGCGCGCGGGCACCGCGATGAGCATGCAGAACACCATCGTCGCGATCGGCGGCGCCGTCAGCCCGGCCGCCTTCGGGGCCTTCGTCGAGTTCGCCGGCTGGGCTCCCGCCTACCTGGCGCTGGCCGCCGGCCCGCTGGCCGCGTGGCTGGTCCTCGCGCCGCTCGTCGGCGAGGAAGACCAGCGTGTGGCGCGCAGAACCGCGCGCCTGCACCGATCTGCGAGCCTGTCAGCCAACCCCGAACCGGTGACGTAGTGGCCCGTCTCGACATATCCCGCCCGAAACCCCGGGCGGCGTTTCGGGCGCCATCTTCCGACACGAACCACGAGGAGACGACGTGAGTACAGACACGATCGAGGTGAAGTCCGGCCTGGAGGGCGTCGTCGCCTTCGCGAGCGAGATCGCCGAGCCCGACAAGGACGGCGGCGCGCTGCGCTACCGCGGCGTCGACATCGAGGACCTCGTCGGGCAGGTGCCGTACGAGAAGGTCTGGGGGCTCCTGGTCGACGGGTCGTTCGACCCCGGTCTGCCGCCCGCCGAGCCGCATCCTCTGACCGTCCGCTCCGGCGACCCGCGAGTAGACGTGCAGTCCGCGCTCGCGATGCTCGCCCCTGAGTGGGGCATCCCGCCGCTGCTCGACCTCACCGAGGAGGAGGCCCGCGAGGCGCTCGCACGTGCGTCGGTGCTCGCGCTGAGCTTCGTCGCGCAGTCCGCGCGCGGGCTGGGCAAGCCGTGGGTCCCGCAGTCCGAGGTCGACAAGGCGACGTCGATCCCCGAGCGCTTCCTCATCCGCTGGCGCGGCGAGGCCAACCCCGATCACGTCAAGGCGATCGATGCGTACTGGATCAGCGCGGCCGAGCACGGCATGAACGCGTCGACGTTCACCGCCCGGGTGGTGGCGTCGACGGGGGCCGACCCCGTCGCCGCGCTGTCGAGTGCCGTGGGCGCGCTGTCCGGGCCGCTGCACGGCGGCGCACCGTCGCGCGTGCTGAAGATGCTCGACCAGGTCGAGGAGCTCGGGGACGCCGACGCGTGGGTGAAGCAGGCGCTGGACTCCGGTGAGCGGCTCATGGGCTTCGGCCACCGCGTCTACCGCGCCGAGGCCCCGCGCGCGCGAGTGCTGCGGCGCACGGCGAAGGAGATCGGCTCGAAGCGCTTCGAGGTGGCCGAGGCGCTGGAGCGCGCGGCGCTCGCCGAGCTGCGGGCCCGCAAGCCCGACCGCGTCCTCGCGACGAACGTCGAGTTCTGGAGCGCGGTCGTCCTCGACACTGCGGAGGTCCCCGCGGACCTGTTCACGAGCATGTTCACCTGCGCCCGCGTCGCGGGCTGGTCGGCGCACATCCTCGAGCAGAAGCGCGAGGGCAAGCTCATCCGGCCGAGCGCGAAGTACGTCGGCCCGGGGCCGCGGTCCGTGGACGAGGTGGCCTAGCGCCCATCCCTCGTAGCACTGGGTGTGGTGTCGAGCCACCTTGACGTTCCATAGTGGAGTGAACTGGACATATGTCCGATGCCGAATCCCTACTATGGGGTAGACCGGGGGGCTCGGGAACGTCTACAGTTCAGAACGTGCGGGTAACGCCCGTTCGACAGAGACATCCCAGCGCTCCCCGGCGCTGGACCAGAAGGTTGCGCGCCGTCGGCCGTTGTTCCCCCTCCAGCCGGTGGCAAACGCATCCGCACAGGGGGCGGGGTCTTGGACAGGGACCCCGCCCTCGCTTCTGTTAAGGGCGGTGTCGGCTCACGACGTGGGCGGCAGCGGGTCGGGCGGAGCGCCCGGTTCCTGGTCGGGCCAGTGCCCGTGCTCGGTGTAGAAGTCGCGCGCGGCGTCCTCGTCGTTGCGCTCATGCCGGCTGGTGGCGGAGATCCAGAGCATGACGATGATGGCTCCGACACCGCCGACGACGCCGATGATGCCCCACGCCGTGTCGTAGATCTGGCTGAATTCCACGTCACCATGGTGGCAGGCCCGCCGCGGTGTGGGATCCTCGCGGCATGACGCCGCTCACGCCGGACGCCGTCGGCCTCCTCACGGCGCGCAACTTCGGACACCTCGCGACGGTGCTGCCGGACGGCGCACCGCACACCGTGCCGGTCTGGCTGGGCGTCGAGGGTGACCACGTGGTCTTCTTCACCCAGCCGGGGTCGCGCAAGGCGCGCAACCTGCAGGGGGACGCGAGGGTCGCCCTGTCGGTCGTCGACGAGGAGAACCCGTATCGCAGCGTCGCGATCCGCGGGCGGGTCACGGGAACGCTCGACGGAGAGGAGGCGCTGGCGGTCATCGACCGGATCGCCCAGCGCTACACGGGGCAGGACTTCCCGATGCGCAGCGGCGTCGTGTTCCTGATCACGCCGGAGCACGTCCGGGTCACCGAGCTGCCGTTCCGCCACTGATGCGCACGCTGCTCGTCGCGCTCCTCGTGGTGTTCGCGCTGCCGGCCGCGGCGCGCGCGGCCGGCCCCGTGCTCGGCGGCTGCCCGGTGCTCCCAGAACGCCATGCGGTCAACCGGGACATCTCCAAGGCGCCCGTCGATCCCCGCTCGAAGGCGTACATCGCGTCGATCCTGGGCAGCGGCGGCAATCGTTTCCTGCACGCGGACTTCGGTGGCGACGGCGAGTACGGCATCCCCTTCCGGGTCGTCGACGCCGCGCAGCAGCTCGTCCCGATCACGTTCGACGAGTACGCCGACGAGAGCGATCCCGGTCCGTACCCGATCCCGCTCGGCGCGCCGGTCGAGCGGGGCAGCGACCGGCACGTCCTGGTGCTCCAGCGCGAGCGGTGCCGGCTCTACGAGCTGTACCACGCGCGACGCGCGGGTCGCGGCTGGCGCGCCGGATCCGGCGCGGTGTTCGACCTGCGCTCGGGCCGCGCCCGGCCGGCCGGATGGACCTCGGCCGACGCCGCCGGGCTGCCGATCCTCCCGCTGCTCGCCAGGTACGACGAGGTTGCCGCCGGTGAGATCCGGCACGCGCTGCGGTTCACGGTGTCGCGCTCGCAGCGCGGCTACGTCGCGCCCGCGCGGCACTTCGCCTCGAGCGACGACAACCCGCGCCTGCCGCCGATGGGCCTGCGCCTGCGCCTGAAGCGCTCGTACAAGATCAGCGGCTA
>SYBY01000276.1 GCA_005788585.1 Actinomycetota bacterium
CAGGGCCTCGGCCGCGAGAAGCGCGACGCGTCGATCGCCGAGGCCGTCATCGGACTCGCCCACGCGCTCGGGATGACGACCGTGGCCGAGGGCATCGAGACCCCCGAGCAGCTGCAGGCGCTCGCCGAGCTCGGGTGCGACCTCGGCCAGGGCTGGCTCTTCGCCCGCGCGGCGCCGCCGCAGGACGCGGCGGCCCTCATGGGCGAGCGGCTGCTGCCCGCGTAGCTGCCGCTCGATACCCTGGGCCTCGTGCCCGACATCGTGATGCCCCGGCTCTCGGACTCCATGGAGGAGGGGACGATCCTCCGCTGGCTGAAGAGCGCGGGCGACCAGGTCTCACGCGGGGAGGAACTCGCCGAGATCGAGACGGACAAGGCGACGATGACCTACGAGGCCGACGCCGACGGCATCCTCGAGATCGTGGCCGAGGAGGGCGCGACGCTGCCGATCGGCGACGTCATCGCCCGCCTGCTCGGTGAGGGCGAGGAACCGGGCGGGAACGGTGCGGCGGCACCGGCACCGGCACCCGAGGAGCCTGCGCCCCACGAAGGCCGGGAGGGCGAGACCGGCGGGCATCCCGCGGCGCCCCCGGCCGTGGCCGACCACGCGCCTGCCGACGGCGCCGCCCCGGCGTCCCGCGCGACGCCCGGCAGCGGGGACCGCGAGACGCTCGCCGCAAGCGGACCCGCACCCGCCGCTCCGACCGGCGAGGACGGGCAGCGGATCAAGGTGTCGCCCGTCGCGCGCCGGGTGGCCCAGGACCGCGGCGTGGATCTCCGCGGCGTGACGGGCAGTGGCCCGGGTGGCCGGATCGTGCGTGCCGACGTGGAGTCCGCCGAGTCCGCTCCGGCTGCGGAGGCACCGCAGCCCGCAGCCGCACCGGCGCCGGCGCAGCCGGCGGGCACCGTCTCGGAGCGCGGCACGAACAGGGGCGACGTCACCACCACCGAACCGTCGCGCACGCAGCAGGTCATCGCGCGGCGGATGGCGGAATCGCGGGCGACGATTCCCAGCTTCGAGGTCACCACCGAAGTCGACATGGGCGCGGCGGTCGCGCTGCGCGCCCAGCTGAAGGCGATCGCCGGCGACGCCCCGCCGCCCTCGTACAACGACATGGTCGTGAAGGCGTGCGCGCTGGCGCTGCGCGAGCATCCGCGGGTCAACGGCGCCTACAAGGACGGCGCGTTCGAGTCCTACGGCCGGGTGAACGTCGGCATCGCCGTCGCCGCGTCCGACGCGCTGGTCGTCCCGGTGATCTTCGACGCCGACGTCAAGGGCCTCGGCCAGATCGGCCGGGAGGCACGGGAGCTCGCCGGGAAGGTCCGCGAGAACACCATCACCCCGCCCGAGCTCTCGGGCGGCACGTTCACCGTCAGCAACCTCGGGATGTACGGGGTCGCGCACTTCACGGCGGTCATCAACCCGGGGCAGGCCGCGATCCTCGCGGTGGGCGAACTGGCGGAGCGGCCGGTCATGCGCGACGGCGAGATCGTCGCCGGGCACACGATGGCGATGACGCTCGCCAGCGACCATCGCATCCTGTACGGAGCGGACAGCGCGACGTTCCTGCGCCGGGTCCGCGAGCTGCTCGAGCAGCCGCTGGCGCTGGCGCTGTAGCCGCACGAGTCGCGCCTGCGAGACTCCACGTCCGCACATGAGCGACCACCCCCTCATCCAGTCCACGCACACCGACGACCCCGGACCGGGTCCCGCGATCCACGACGCGCTCGGCGGTCCGCTGGGCATCGCTGAATCCGCGGCACCGGCGGTCGTCTTCGTCATCGCCTACTCGGTCGCCGGCCAGGAGCCCACGACGTCGGCCATCATCGCCGCGGTGGTCGGCGGGCTGTTCGCGCTGGCCCGCATCGCCCGCAAGGAGACGGTCCAGTTCGCCCTCGCCGGCATGGCGGGACTCGCGATCTCGGCGTTCGTCGTGTCGCGGACCGGCAACGCCGAGGACTTCTTCCTCCCCGGCCTGCTCCTCAACGGGGTGTACGCGATCGGCTACCTCGTCTCGATCCTCGTGCGCTGGCCGCTCATCGGGCTCATCCTCGAGACCGCCATGCAGAAGGGCACCGACTGGCGGCAGGACCCCGCGAAGATGAAGCTCTACAGCAAGGTGAGCTGGATCTGGGTGGTCATGTTCAGCCTGCGCCTGGTCGTGCAGGTCCCGCTCTACTTCGCCGACGCCGTGGCCGCGCTCGGTGTGGCCCGGGTCGCCATGGGTGTCCCGCTGTTCGCGCTGGCGATCTACCTGTCGTGGCTGCTGATCCGCACGCCGCCGCCGGTCACCGCAGCTCCAGCACGCCCCTGAACACGAGGTATGCGGCGAACGCCGCCGCGACCCAGCCGCCCACCGCGCGCTGGTGGTCGTGCAGCCAGCGGCCGACCGGTCGCAGCAGACGTGCCGTCCGGTCCGGGAAGGCGACCCGCAGCGCGAGCGGCAGCCACGCGGGGATGAGGACGATCACGAGGACGAAGACGACCGCGGCAAGCTCTTGGCCGACGGACACCCCGGCCCGCGCGATGTCCTTCATGGCCGGAATGAACAGCGCGAGGGTCGAGAAGTTCACGAGCATGATGCCCGTGCCCAGCGCGACGTAGCGGCCGGGACCGCCCGGTGCCCGCTCTGCGCGCACGGCCTGCTGCTCCTGCGGGGTGGCGGTCGGCTGGAGCGCCCGCCACGCGACAGCGGCGAGCAGCACACCGAACACGAGGTCGACGACCCCGTCGAGGGTGCGGTGCGCGTCACCGGGCTCCGCTGCGCCGGCGGCGTGCAGCGTCGTGAGGACCGCGATCGCGATGACGACGAGCGGGACCGCGGCGCCTGCGGTCAAGGCCGCGGCACGGCGCACCGGGTCGTCCCCGCTCGCGAGGACCGCGATGACCAGCGTCGCGAGCGTGGGGCTCACGGCGGCGCCGAGCGCCAGCGGCAACACGGTGGCGAGCAGCTCGCCCATGGTCCGCGACGGTACCGACGCGACCGGC
>SYBY01000277.1 GCA_005788585.1 Actinomycetota bacterium
ATGGTCGAAGACCACCGACCAGGTGATCGGCGGCAGCCAGCCGGGCATCACCCGGTACGAGGTCTTCGAGATGGACCGCTCGACGAGCGGCGACATCGCCTACGACATCCTCGAGGTCATCGAGGCCGACAGCGTCGAGGCCTGGGAGAAGGTCAACGACTACCCCGCGATGAAGCCCGTCTACGAGCAGTGGCTGAAGATCGCGGACCCCGACTCGGTCAAGCTGCACTACGGCAGCGTCGTCTAGGTCGATGCGCACGCTGGTACGCGGTGGCCGCGTGGTCACCGCGAGCGACGACTACCTCGCCGACGTCCTGATCGACGGCGAGCGCATCGCGCTCATCGGCGCGCACCTCGACGTCGCCGCGGACCGGGTCATCGAGGCCGCCGGCCGCTACGTGCTGCCCGGCGGTGTCGACACGCACACGCACCTGGCCTCGCCGTCGGCGGGGACGGTGACGTGCGACGACTTCTTCACCGGCACCGTCGCCGCGGCGTTCGGCGGGACGACGACGATCGTCGACTTCGCCACGCAGTTCGAAGGCGTGGCCTTCGAGGACGCCATCGCGACCTGGGAGGCCAACCGCGCGGGCAAGGCGGTCGTCGACGTGGGCTTCCACCTGGCGGTCACGGATCTCGAGGGCGGCGGCGGACCCGACGCGCTGGCCGCGATGGTCGACGCGGGCGTGCCGAGCTGGAAGCTCTTCATGGCCTACAAGGGCGCGATCATGGTCGGCGACGACGTGCTGCTGCGCGTCATGCAGACCGCCGCCGACGCGGGCGCGCTCGTGCTCGTCCACGCCGAGCACGGCGACGCGATCGACGTGCTCACCCGCCAGGCGCTGGCCGCCGGGCGCACGGGTCCCGAGCAGCACGCGCTGACGCGGCCGCCCGAGGCCGAGGCGGAGGCGACGAACCGCGCCATCAACCTCGCCCGCATCGCGGGCTGCGACCTGTTCGTCGTGCACGTCTCCTGCGGCGAGGCGCTCGCGTCGATCCGCCGGGCGCGCGAGGCCGGCTGGCGCGTCTGGGCCGAGACGTGCCCGCAGTACCTGTTCTGCGACGAGTCGCAGCTGTCCGCGCCGGACTTCGAGGGGGCGAAGTACACCTTCTCCCCTCCCCCGCGCCACGTCTCCAACCAGCCGCTGCTGTGGCGCGCGCTGGCCGACGGCGCGCTCGATCAGCTGACGACCGACCACTGCCCGTTCCGCTTCGCCGACCAGAAGGCGATGGGCCGCGACGACTTCTCGAAGATCCCGAACGGGGCGCCGGGCATCGAGCAGCGCCTCGTCCTCGCCCACCACTTCGGCGTCCGCGAGGGGCGCATCTCACTGCACCGCATGGTCGACCTGCTGAGTACGACGCCGGCCCGGCTGTTCGGCCTGGCGCCGCGCAAAGGCTCGATCGCCGTGGGCGCGGACGCCGACATCGTCGTGTTCGCTCCGGAGCGCGAGCTGGTGATCTCCGCGGCGACCCACCACTCCGCGGTGGACTACAACCTGTACGAGGGGACGACCGTCGTCGGCGCGCCCGAGACGGTGCTCGTCCGTGGCACCCCGGTCATCGAGGACGGACGGCTCACGGTCGGTCCCGGCCACGGGCGGTTCGTCGCACGCTCGCCCTTCGGGACCACGGCGATGGCCGGGGCGGCGGCATGATCGAGCGACTGACCATCACCGCAGGCCCGTTCACCTTCGGCGCCCGCCTGGAGCTCGACGCTGCGCCGCGGACCTGCGCGGCCTTCGTCGCCCGCCTGCCGTTCGAGCAGCAGCTCGTCCATGTGCGCTGGAGCGGCGAGGCCTCGTGGATCCCGCTCGGCGACTTCGACTTCGACCTCGGCCCCGAGCACGCCACCAGCCATCCCGCACCGGGCGAGGTGCTGCTCTACCCCGGGCCGCTGAGCGAGACCGAGATCCTCCTGCCGTACGGGCCGACGCTGTTCTCCAGCGTCGTCGGCCAGCTCGCGGGCAACCACTTCCTCACGATCGACGAGGGCCTCGAGCATCTCCGCGACCTCGGCGTGCGCACCCGGTGGGAGGGCGCGCAGCCGATTCGCTTCACCGCCGCGTCAAGCTGACCGCTACGCCCCGGCGGCCACCCGCCGTGGCGCGGGGCCGTAGAGCGGGTCGGTGAACGGGCCGGTCGGCAGGAAGACCCCGGCGGCGCGGTCGTCCTCGAGCTCCCCGTCGCGCACGACGACGCGACCACCGGCCATCGTCAGCCGCAGCGAGCCGCGGACCTCGCGCCCCTCATACAGCGAGTAGCCGGAGTTCGTGTGCTCGTGCGCGGCGCCGAGCGTGGTGAGGCCCGCCGGATCGACCAGGACCAGGTCGGCGTCGGCGCCCACGGCGATCGTCCCCTTGCGCCCGAACAGCCCGAACGCCCGTGCGGGGTTCTCGCACAGCACCTCCACCAGCCGCGGCAGGGTGATCCGCCCGGTCAGCGCGCCGTCGAGCAGGATCGGCAGCATCGTCTCGATCGAGGGCGCGCCGAACCCCGCGTCCAGCAGCGGCGTGTCGCGCTCGGAGGCCAGCTTCTTCGGGACGTGGTCGGAGCCGACGGTCTGCAGCGTCCCGTCGGCCAGCCCGGCCCAGAGCGCCTCGTTGTCCGCGGCGGTCCGCAGCGGCGGGCCGATCTTCGCCAGCGCGCCGAACTGCCGGACCGCATCGCCGGTGAGCGCCAGGTACTGCGGGCACGTCTCGGCGATGAGCCACTGCCCGCGCGCCCGCGCCGCACGGACCGCCTCGAGCGCGCGCGCCGACGTCACGTGCACGATGAACACCGGCAGGTCGAGCGCCTCCGCGACCGCGGCGACGCGCTGGACCGCCTCGGCCTCCAGCACGTCGGGGCGGCTGGCCAGCAGCACGTCGACCGGGTCGTCGCCAAGCAGGCCGGCCCGCGCGTCGGTCTCCAGCACGTCGATCACTGGTCCGTTCTCGCAGTGCACCATGACCAGACCGCCGACATCCCGGGAGGCGCGCAGCACCGAGACGAGTGCCGCGTCGTCCGTCATCCAGCCCTGCGCGGCGTACGCGAGGAAGACCTTGAAGGACCGCACGCCGGTGGCCGCGACCGCGGGCATCTCGGCGACCTGCACGCCGGCATCGAACATGCCCGCGTGGATGGTGAAGTCCAGGACCGAGCCGGCCTCGTGGCGGTCGCGCAGGATCTGGACCTCTTCCAGCAGCGACGCGCCGGGATGCGCGTAGGCGAACCCCATGATCGTGGTCACGCCGCCGAAGGCGCCGACGATCGACGTCTGCCGCGGGTCGTCGTGGTAGATCGGGTGGACGTGCTCGTCGATGATCCCCGGCAGCACGAGCAGGCCGTCGGCGTCGATCAGCTCGCTGGCCCGGGTCGCGGGGTCGACCTCGTCGCCCACGGCGACGATCCGCCCACCGGCGACCGCGACGTCGGCGCGCTGTTCCCCGGTCCCGGAGACCACGGTCCCCCCGCGCACGAGAACGTCGTACATCACAGGCTTCGGGCGTTCAGCGGGGGCATGACGGTCCTTCCTTCGTGACCGCACCGCGCGGTCACTGCACCCGGGATGCTTGCGGCGCCGGCGCAACGGTCCCAGTGACGCCGAGGCCAATCCCGAGGGCCGGGCACCGTCCACGGAGTCCTGTCTGTGGCAGACCGTTGCATCACGTGGAAGACGTCAGGTCCCGGACCGCGCAGCGGCCCACGCCGCGGGCATCGCCATGGCCGTCAGGACGCCGCACGCGATGGCCGCCGCCCCCAGAGAGGAGACATCCACGACGGCTCCGGCGACCGCCGCACCGGTCGCGCCACCGGTGATGAAGATGAGGTTGAAGACCCCCATCGCCACCCCCCTGTCGGCGACCGGGACGAGCTCGGCGATCCGGTCGAGGATCGCCACCTGGGCCCCGGCGAACCCGGATGTCGCCGCCGCGAGGCCCGCGATGACGACGGCGGGTGTGTCGCCCGCGAACCCCGCAGCGCAGACGCCGGCCGCCGAGACGGCACCGAGCGCGATCATGATCGCCTCCGCCGAGACGGACCCCCGCACCATGCCCACCAGCTGCGCCGTCGCCGCCGCGCACACCGCGGCGGGGAGCAGCAGCATGCCGACCTCGAGCGACGACCGCTCGACGTTCTCCGTCAGCAGCAGCGGCGCGACGAACCCCAGGCCGAGGAATCCCGCCATGAGCGCCGCGGCCGAGAGCGACAGCCACACGAACACGCGGTTGCGGACGACCGCGAGCGGCAGGAAACCGGCCGGGACGCGGCGGACGTGGCGCGCCAGCGTGACGGCACTGCCGATCCCCGCGACCGCGACCAGCGCGACGATCACGGGCGCGATGCCGGTCGCCCGCGCCTGGAGCAGGACGAACGCCGCGACGCCGGTCGCCAGGACCAGTGAGGCGCCGGCCATGTCGAGGTGCCGGCCCGCGCCCGCCATCGGAGGCGCGGCCATGCGGGCCAGGGCCGGTGCCGCGATCAGCATGAGCACGCTCAGCGCCAGCGCTGCCCGCCAGCCCGCGATGGATTCGGCGGCCGCGCCCAGCACCGGCCCGGCGCCGAGCGTGAGCGCCGCCAGCGCGGTGAGCACCCCCAGGGCCCGTGCGCGCCCGGCCGGGTCGAGGCGTTGCGCCGGGACCGAGAACGCCACGATCGACAGGCCCGCGCCCGCCGCGCCCTGGAGGAACCGTCCGACGAGCAGCGTCGGCAGGGTCGGTGCGAGCAGGACGACCATCGTTCCCGCCACCGACGCCAGCGACGCCAGGACCACGACGCGCCTGCCGCCGTGCAGGTCGGCGAGCCTTCCCCAGACCGGCGTCGACACGCCGATCGCGAGCGAGAAGAGGGCGACGACCCACGCCGTCTGCGCAGTCGCGATCCCGAGCTCCGCCGCCACCTCGCGGCTGACGATCGGCGCGGCCGCAAGCCCCAGCCCGCTGGTTCCGGCGACGTAGCCGAGCAGCAGGCCGATGCGGGTCGGGCTCGGACCGGCGGGAACTGCGGGCGGCAGGGTCGCCGCCCGGGTGCGTGTCACCACGCGAGCGCACGTGGTTGCAGCCCGGCACCCGTCGCCCCGGAGAGCTCCTCGGCGGCGGTGAGCAGCGCGTCGAGCAGGCCGGCACGCATCCGCGCGCCGAGCCGCTCACGGTGGCCGATCACGCCGAGGCTGCGCGGGGCCTCACCGGGAGGGCCGGGGATCGCAGCGGCGTATGCGGCGACCCCGAGTTCCATCTCCTGGTCGCACACGGCGAACCCGCGGTCGCGCGTCGCGGCGAGATCGCGCAGGACGTCGTCCGCGGTCGGCAGCGTGTACGACGTGAACTGCTCGAGGTGGATGCTCTCCAGCAGGCGCCGCGCCTCGTCCTCGGTGATGTGCGCGAGGATCGCCTTCGCCGCGGCGGACGCGTGCAGCGACATGCGCCGGCCGAGCGGCACGCTGACGCTGATGCGGTGCGGCTCGGTCGTCTCCACCGAGCGCACGCACACCACCTGGCCGTCAGTGAGGTTGCTGAAGTAGAAGCACTCCTGCCAGTGGTCGCGCAGCTCGACCAGCACCGGATCGACGAGGCTCCCCCACCCGGCCGCGGGGCTCACCGACCCGGCGATGCGCACGAGGCCGAGCCCGGGACGCCACCGCTTCGTCGTATCGTTGCGCTCGACCATCGCCGAGGTCGCCAGCGAGCTGAGCAGCCGGTGGCAGGTCGCCGGCGCGAGGCCGGTCTGGCGCGACAGCTCGGACAGGGTCAGTCCCGCGGGCGCCTGGGCGACCGCCTGGAGGATGCTCACGGCGCGATCGATGGTCTGCACGGGTCAGCCCTCCTGGTCGGGATCGGGAAGCGCCGCGGCCCCCGCGGCGTCGTGGTCGAGGCGCCGCAGCGCCCCGGCGAGGACCACGCACGCCGCGGCGATGTCCTCGGTGCGGCACGCCTCGTCGGGCGCATGGCTGCGACCGTTCGGCGTCGGGACGAACAGCATCGCGGCGGGCGCGGTGTGGGCGACGACGGCGGCGTCATGGCCCGCGCCCGACGGCAGCACCCGGTAGGGCAGCTGCGCGTCGGCGCAGGCGGCGGCGAGCGCGCGCCGGGGCCAGGCGGAGAGCATCACCGGGGCCCGCGAGGCGAGCGAGGTGACCGTGGCCGGCGTGCCGCGCCGTTCGGCGACTGCGGAGATCGCCGCCCGCACGGCCTCGACCGACGCGCGTTGCCGGCCCGCGTCGACGTCGCGGACGTCCACCACTGCGCGCACCGTCCCGGGGACGGTCGTCGGGCTGTTGGGACCGACGTCGAGACGCCCGATGGTGGCGACACCGTGGCGCGCCTCCCGGCCGACCCGCTCGACGTCGAGCACGATCTCGGCCGCGGCGGCGAGCGCGTCACGGCGCCCGGCCATCGGCGTGGTGCCGCTGTGCTGGGCGTACCCGGTGACTTCGATCGCCAGCCGGTCCGCGCCCGCGATGACGTCGACGACCCCGAGCCGGACGCGCTCGTGCTCGAGCACCAGGCCCTGCTCGATGTGGACCTCGAGGTACGCGGCGACCGCGGGTGCGCGCAGCCACGGCTCGCACGCCTCAGGCGTCAGCCCGGTCGCGCGCGCGACGTCGTTGATGCTGTCGCCCGCCGCATCGCGCAGCCGGTCGAGTAGGCCTGCGGGCGACGCGCCGGTCGCGAGCTCGCTGCCCAGGCAGGGCCGGCCGAAGCGGGCACCCTCCTCGGCACTGAACGCGACGACGCGCACCCCGAGCTCGAGCTCGCCCGCGACCTGCGCGGCGGCTTCCATCCCCGCGAGCACGCCGACGGTCCCGTCGAAGCGCCCGCCTGCGGGCACGCTGTCGAGATGCGATCCGAGCAGCAGGTACGGCTCCCCCTCGCCGTAGATCAGGACGGTGTTGCCCGCCGCGTCGGTCTCCACGCGGGCGCCGTCCTCGCGCGCCCACTCGGAGACGAGCGCGTGGGCCTCCCGCTCCAGCGGACCGAACGACGGGCGCGTCACGCCCTCGCCGGGCTCGGTGACCGCAGCGAGCGCGTCGAGGCGCGCCTGCAGGCGGGTTTCGACGGCCACGGTCATGGGAGCAGTTCGCGCTCCGTGAACAGCGACGTGACGGGCACGCCGGCGGCCTCGACGGCGAAGGCGCCGCCCGCCTCGCGGTCGACGACCGCCAGCGTCCGCAGCACCTCCATCGACCCGTTGCGCAGCGCCGTGATGGACGCCAGCGCATGGCGGCCGGTCATGATCACGTCCTCGACGAGGATGACCCGCGCGCCGGGGAACACGTCCCCCGCGAAGCCGGTCTGCCCCTCGGGCTCCAGCAGCAGCGTGAGATCGGTGCGCAGCGCCAGCGCGGTCGCCACCGCGACCGCCGCCGGCCCGCGTGCGGCGAGCCGGTCGGCCTGCGGGTCGAGAACATCAACTCGCAGCCCTTCCAGCGCTGGCAGAACCGTTTCGAGTTCGTGGCCGAAGCTGTGAAGGCGGCTGAGCAGGAAACCGGCGAGCGCAAGGGTCACTACCTCAATTGCACCGCCGCAACCCCTGAGGAGATGTACGAGCGGGCCGAGTTCGCCAAGGAACTCGGGCAGCCGATCATCATGCACCACAACATCACCGGTGGCGTCACCGCCACCACCGGTCTGGCGAAGTGGTGCCGCAAGAACGGCATGCTGCTCCACATTCACCGCGCCATGCACGCGGTGATCGACCGTCACCCCAAGCACGGCATTCACTTCCGTGTGCTGGCCAAGTGCCTGCGTCTCTCCGGTGGTGACCAGCTGCACACCGGCACCGTGGTGGGCAAGCTCGAAGGCGACCGCCAGTCGACCCTCGGCTACATCGACCAACTGCGTGAATCCTTCGTTCCCGAAGATCGCAGCCGCGGCAACTTCTTCGATCAGGACTGGGGTTCCATGGGCGGCGTGTTCGCCGTGGCCTCCGGCGGTATCCACGTCTGGCACATGCCGGCCCTGGTGAGCATCTTCGGCGACGACTCGGTGCTCCAGTTCGGTGGTGGTACCCACGGTCACCCCTGGGGTTCCGCCGCTGGTGCTGCTGCCAACCGCGTGGCCCTCGAGGCCTGCGTCAAGGCACGCAATGCCGGTCGCGAAATCGAGCGCGAAGGCCGCGACATCCTCCTGGAAGCCGCGAAGCACAGCCCTGAGCTGGCCATCGCCCTCGAGACCTGGAAGGA
>SYBY01000278.1 GCA_005788585.1 Actinomycetota bacterium
ATCGTTCCAGCCATGGCCGGACCTCCTCACAGTCTGGGGTCAGCCGGAGGCCGCTCCTCCGGCCAGACAAACCCCCGCGAGGAGCGTCCGGCCACCACCCTTCACCGGTCAACCCCTCGGGTCACCGGACATAGGGTCTAGTGACGTCGTCCGGAGGTCAGAGCTTGCGATGACCGAAGGCCGAAATCAAAAGCGATACCTCTGTGCCGCCTCCGCTCTGCGGAGTGCGAGGCGGCACAGGTCCTCGACGAGATCCGGGTAGCTCAGGCCGCTGGCCGCCCAGAGCTTGCCGTACACCGACGTGGCGGTGAACCCGGGCATCGTGTTCAGCTCGTTGACGAGCACGTCGTCCCCGTCGACGAAGAAGTCGGCCCGCGCAAGCCCGTGGCAGTTCGCCCGCGTGAACGCCTCGGCGGCGAGCTGCTGGACGCGCGCGGTCTGCTCGTCGGTGATGCGCGCCGGCACCACGAGGTTCATGCCGCCCGCCGCGTACTTCGCGTCGTAGTCGTACCAGTCGGCGTCGCCGAGCAGCTCGATCTCGCCCGGCGTCGAGACCTCGGGCTCCTCCGGCGTGCCGAGCACCGAGCACTCGATCTCCAGCCCGGACGCCATGGCCTCGACGACCACCCGGGGGTCGTGGCCGAACGCCTCGTCGAGCGCGCCGGCCAGATCGTCCGCGGCGGTGACCTTCACGATCCCGACCGACGAGCCGAGCCGCGCCGGCTTGACGAACACCGGCAGGCCCAGGCGCTCCAGCGAGGCCAGCACGGCGTCGCGGTCCTCGCGCCACGGCGCGTGGTGGACGCCCTCGTAGTCGACCTGCGGCATGCCCGCGGCGCGCATGAGGTCCTTGAAGACGATCTTGTCGATGCACGCCGCCGACGCCAGCACGCCCGAGCCGACGTACGGCACGTCCAGCAGCTCGAGCAGCCCCTGCACGGTGCCGTCCTCGCCGAACGGCCCGTGCAGGACCGGGAAGGCGACGTCGGCGCCGAGCAGGCCGCCGCCAGGGGTGAGGGTCACGGGCTCGCCGTCCTCGGTCTGCCAGGACCCGTCGCGCCCGAGCAGCACCCACACCGTCTCGTGGTGGCCGCGGTGCAGGCCCTCGCGCACGGCGGCCGCGCTCTTGAGCGACACGTCGTGCTCGGACGACCGCCCGCCAGCGAGGATCGCGACCTTCATCCCGTCGGCTCCTCGGGCGTGGTCTGCGGGGTCGTCTGGGGCGTCGTCTCGGGCTCCGGATCGGGGTTGAGGTCGGGATCGAACTCGCCGACCGTGATCGTGACCGTGCTGCCGCGCTCGGCGCGCCCGCCACTCGGCGACTGGCTCTGCACGCGGTCGTCCTCGTCGGGGGAGTCGACCTCGGTGGTCGTCACGTTGACGTCGAAGCCGGCGTTGCGCAGGGTGGTCGTGGCGTTGGCCTGCGAGCGACCGGTGACGCTGGGGACCGCGACCTCGGCTGGCTCGGCCGCGACGACGATGCTCACGCGGCTGCCTCGCTGCGCCCGTGCGCCGCCCGCAGGATCCTGGCGGAGCACCGTGCCCGGCTCGGCGTCCGTGGTCTCCTCCTCGCTGACCACCGCGGTGAACCCGGCGTCCTGCAGGGCGCTCCGTGCGGCGTCCTCGGACTGGCCGACGACGTTCGGGACGTCCACCCGCGCGGCGCCGGTGGAGACGACGATCGTCACCGTGGCGCCCGTCGTGGCCTGCTGACCGCCCGACGGCCGCTGCTCGATGACCCGGTTCTCGGTCACCTCCTCGCTGGACTCGCGGTCCTCCTCGACCTCGAAGCCGGCGTCCTCCAGCGCCTGGCGCGCGGCGTTGCGCCCATCGCCCACGACGTCGGGCACCGTCGCGGTCCCCGGTCCATCGGAGACCGTGAGCCGCACCCGCGAGCCCTGCTCGACGCGGGTGCCGCCGGAGGGGTCCTGGCCGATGACCTCGTTGCGCTCGCGCGTCGAGTTCTCCCGGACCGTGACGACCTCGAAGCCCTCGTCCTCGAGGCGGTCGGTGGCCGACGCGAGTGACGCGCCGACGACGCTCGGCACCGTCACGCGCTCGTTGCCGCTCAGCAGCAGCGCCGCGACCGCGACGATCGCGACCAGCAGGCCGAGGCCCAGCGCCCACAGCCAGGTGCGGTTCGTGCCGTCGCGCTCCTCCTCCTCGGGCGGCGCCCACGCCTCGGCGGCGTGCTCGCCGGTGATGGGCTGGTCCGCCGGCCACTCCTCCGGCGGCGGGATGATCTCGCCGGGCGGGACGGCATCGGGGTCGGGAAGCCGCGCCTGCGCGTGCTCGAGCTCGCCGATGAACTGCTCGGCGTCGGCCTGGCGGTGGGCCGGGTCCTTGCTCAGCGCGCGCAGGATCGCGTCCTCGAGCTCGGGCGTGACGGCCGGGTTGAGCTGGGAGGGCGGGCGCGGCTCCTCGCTGACCTGCTTGAGCGCGATCGTGACGGCGGACTCGCCCTCGAACGGCACGCGACCGGTGACGAGCTCGTAGAGCATCACGCCGATCGAGTAGAGGTCGGCGGGCGGGCCGGTCGGCTCACCCTGGGCCTGCTCGGGCGACAGGTACTGGGCCGTGCCCATGATCGACCCGGTCTGCGTCATGTCCGACGCGCCGGCGCGGGCGATGCCGAAGTCGGTGACCTTCACCCGCGGATGGGTGGGGTCGGACTCGTCGACGATGACGTTGTGCGGCTTGAGGTCACGGTGCACGATGCCGCGCTTGTGCGCGAACTTCGCGGCGCGCAGGACCTGGGACGTGACGTCGATGGCCTCGGCGAGCGGCAGCGGGCCCGTCTCGCTGATGAGGTCCTTCAGCGACCGCCCCTCGAGGTACTCCATCGCGATGTAGTAGGTCCCGTCCCACTGGCCGCGGTCGTAGACGCTGACGACGTTCGGGTGCTGCAGCCCGGCGGCGTGCGACGCCTCACGGCGGAAGCGCTCGACGAACTCTGCGTCCTCGGCGAACCGGCGGTACAGGAGCTTCAGCGCGACCTTGCGCCCCAGCTGAAGGTCCTCGGCGCAGAAGACCTCGGCCATGCCGCCGGCGCCCAGGCGCTTGATGACCTGGTAGCGGCCGTCGATGACCGTCCCCTCGTCGGGTGCGTCGATCGTGTTCATCCAAGGAGCTCCTGGAGGACGCGCTGCGCAACGGGGGCCGCGACGGTGCCGCCCTGGCCGCCCTGCGAGCGCTCGACGGTGACCGCGATCGCGTACTGCGGGTCATCGAGCGGAGCGAACCCGACGAACCACGGCTGGTTGAGGTCGGTGTCCGGGTCGATCTCCGCGGTGCCCGTCTTGCCGCCCACCTCGATGCCCTGCAGCGCGGCCGCGGTGCCCGTTCCCTCACGCACGACGTTGCCCATCATCTGCTGCAGCTCCCTCGCGGCCGACTCGCTCATCACCCGGGCTTCCTGCTCAGGCTCTGCATCTTC
Source organism: Actinomycetota bacterium (assembly GCA_005788585.1). The sequence continues at coordinate 3,437 of SYBY01000278.1, forward strand.
GCGGGTCCGCCCGTCGGGATCGACGATCCGGTCCATGAGCCAGGGCTTCATGCGCTTGCCGTCGTTGGCGACGGTGGCGGCGACGGTGGCCATCTGCAGCGGCGTCACGAGCAGCTTGTCCTGCCCGATCGCCATGCGCCCGACGTCCACCGCACCCGAGGTCGCCGGCACGACGCGACCCTCGACGTACTCGCCGCTGGGGGCCTTCTCGTCGGCCGGGAGATCGATCGGAGGGTCGACACCGAAGCCGAAGCGTTCCATGTACCGCGCCATCGTGCCTTTCCCCAGGTCCTCGGCCACCTCGGCCCACACCGTGTTGACCGAGTTCGTCAGCGCGGTGGTCAACGTGATCGGCCCGAAATCCTGCCCGCCGGAGTTCGCCAGCGGCACGCCGGAGATCTCTTTGCCGCTGTTGCCGTCGATCGTCGTCTCGGGGGTGAACTCCCCGCTGTCGAGCGCCGCGGCGGCCGTCACGACCTTGAACGTCGAGCCCGGCGGATACAGCGCCTGCGTGGCCCGGTTGAGCAGCGGCGAGTTCGCCTCGTCCTCGAGCAGTGCGTCGAAGGTCTCCTGGTTGCGGATCGCGTTCTGGTCATAGCCGGGGACGCTCGTCATCACGCGGACCTTGCCGGTGTCCGGCTCCATGACGACGACCGCGCCCTTGCGGCCGCCGAGCGCGTCGATCGCCGCCCGCTGCGCACCCGGGTCCAGCGTCGTGCGCAGCTCGTCGCCCTCGCGCTTGCGGGCCAGGAACTGGTCGAGCAGGGTCGTGATCTCGCCGTGGTCGCCGACCAGCGCGTCGGTGTAGAAGCGCTCGAGGCCGGCCTCGCCGGCATCGACGAAGGAGTACCCGACGGCGTGCGGGAACAGCGGGTCCTCCGGATAGCGGCGGGAGTAGGTGTCCTGCGGTCCGGCCACCGAGCGGGCGATGAGGTTGCCGTCGCGGTCGCGGATCGGGCCGCGGTCGATGCGCTGCTGGTCGAGCAGCTCGCGGCGGTTCTTCGCGTTGTCGCGCAGCGCCTCGGCCTCGAACACGGTCCAGCGCGACGTCCACGCCACGAGCAGCGCGAACAGCACGACGACCACGAGATAGACCCGGAAGATCGGCTTGTTCATCCGCCGACCGCCTCTCGCCGGGCCCGGTCGGAGATGAGCAGCAGCAACGCGACCAGGAGGAAGTTCGCCACGATCGACGAGCCGCCGTAGCTGATGAACGGCAGCGTGACGCCGGTGAGCGGGATGAGCTTGACGACGCCGCCGACGATCACGAAGACCTGCAGCGCGAACACCGCGGCGAGCCCCGCCGCGAGCAGCGTGCTGAACGAGTCCTGGGCGAGCATCGCGATGCGCATCCCGCGCTCGGTGATGAGCAGGTAGACCACGAGCACGCCGCACGCGCCCGCGAGGCCGAGCTCGTTGGTGATGAGCGCGTAGATGAGGTCGGTCTGGGCGGCCGGCAGGATCGGCCCACCCCCCGGGGTCTCGATGAGCGCCTGCCCGAAGCCGGCTCCCGCCACGCCCCCGTCGGCCTGGGCGAAGAGGGACTGCGCGATCTGGTAGCTGCCGCCGACCTGGTCGTAGAGCTCGTCGTCGAACGGGTGCTGCCACGCGTCGATG
>SYBY01000279.1 GCA_005788585.1 Actinomycetota bacterium
CGCGCAGACGAGCGCTGGAGCACGGAGACCGTCGGGCCGGCTCTCCCATCGCAGCGGCGGCATCAGAGTCACGATAGAAGGTGTCATGGTGCCCGCTGTGAATCCGTCCGCCGATGCCGCGCCCACCGTGTCCGAGCTGCGTCCCGGGCAGGAGCTCTCCGGGGTCTTCGCGTGTTCGCGCAAGGACCGGCTCACCACGAAGACGGGCTCGCCGTACCTGGCGATCGAACTGCGCGACCGGACCGGCGCCATCCCCGCGCGGGCGTTCCGCGACGCCGACGTCCTAAGCGGGCGGTTCGAGCGCGGCGATCTCGTGCAGGTCGCCGGGCGGGTGGAGCGGTTCCGCGACGAGCTGCAGGTCGACCTGCGCACCATCGCGCGGGTCGAGCCGGGCACGGTCGATCCGGCGGCGTTCCTGCCGACGGCCTACCGCGACGTCGAGGAGCTCGACGGGTTCCTCGAGCACCTCGCCTCCGAGGTGTTCCACCCCGGGGACAAGGCGCTGCTGGAGGTGCTGCTGAGCGACGCGTCGCTGCGTGCCGAGTGGCGGCGCGCACCGTGCACCCGGGCGGGCCACCACGCGTACCTCGGCGGGCTGCTGGAGCACACGGTGGCGGTCGGGACGCTGGCGCTCGAGGTCCGCCAGCTGCACGTGCGGCTGGACAGCGACCTGCTCATCACCGCGGCGCTGGTCCACGACCTCGGCAAGACGCGCGAGTTCACGTACGGAGCCGAGATCGGGCTGACCGAGGAGGGTCGCCTACTGGGCCACATCGAGCTGGGGCTGCGGCTGCTGCGGGAGTACGCGGCGCGGGTGCCGGCGCTGGATGCGGAGCGCGAGACGGCGATCGCGCACTGCGTGCTGACCCACCACGGCCCGGACCCGGCTCCGGGGCGGCGGTTCGCGTCAGCCGAAGCGCTCGCACTCGCACGCATCAACTCGCTCGACGCAACGGTGAAGGGCGCACTGGAGCACGGCCTCTACCCCACCTGACCCGCCGAACGGCAGATCGACGTTGCTATGGCGACGTGGATCTGCCGGTCACCGCGGGCACGGGCGGCCCAGGGGGCGGGGCTACGACGCGTCCTTGCGCAGCCAGTCCGCCAGCTTCTCCCCGGTCGTCTGCGCCGTCCCCGCCGCATCGACCATGAAGCCCCGGAACCGCTCCGCGTAGTGCTCGGTCGCCGCCGCGGCCTCCTCGCGGGCCGGCGGCTCCTCGCCGCGCTTGATGTAGTCGCCGCCCACGATCCGGTCGTACTCGCCGCTCTGGACCCATGTGTAGACCTCGTGCGCGCGCTTGACCGGCGGGCCGTGCGTCCGGCCGAGCTCGGTCATCAGGCGGCGGATGCGGTCGAAGCCGTCGCCGCCCTCGCGGTAGTCCTTGGCCTGCATCAGGAACGCGTCGAGGTTCAGCTTCGACGACGGCAGGCCGGCGCTGATCGCCATGAGCGTGCGGCTGGTCAGCAGCGGGTCGCGCGTGACGATGGTCGCGCAGCGGTCGCACGACAGCTCGGCCGCGCGGTACCACTCGAGCAGCGCGTAGGTGATTCCGCGCAGCGGGAGCCCGGCGAGGAACGGCAGCGACATCGTGCCGATGTCCAGCAGAATCGCCAGCGTCGTCTGGTACATGACGTGGTCGGAGAGGATGTGGCCGGCCTCGTGGGCGAGGACCATCTCCAGCTCGTCGTCGTCAAGCACCTGCATCGCCGAACTGCTGACCACGACGAACGGGTTCTTCGCACCAACCGCCATGGCGTTCGGCAGCGGCGAGTGGCCGACGTACAGCGCGGGCCGCTCCGGAAGGTCGAGGACCGTCGTGACCCGCACCCACCGCCGGTGCAACTCGGGCAGCTGGTCGGGGCCCACCCGCAGCGAGGCTGCGAGCTGGTTCTGGCGGAAGGCGCGCTCGTAGCCGAACTCGATGAGCCGGCGTACGACCGTGTCGAGCATCGGGATCGACGAGAGGGCCGCAGTCGCCGCGCGGTCCGCCGGATGCTCAAAGGCCTTCGAGGAGATACCTGGCAGGCGGTACCCGTCCGCGGGGAGTTCTTCCATGCCGCGAAGCGTACGAGACCGGTGAGCCCGGCCTCAGCGCCTGGCGGAGTCAGGCCAGCGTGAAGTACGCGACCTGGATGATCCCCGCGACCACCGCGACGGCGACCACCCGCGTGCCGGTCTCCCGCTCGCCGGCTTGCATCTGGATCACGCCGTAGATCAACCCGGCGACCGGCAGGAGGACGGCCAGGACGTACGGGAACCACACTGCGAGCGCCTTCATCGCGCCGGAGTATCCCCGGTCGCGGGCTCGGGCGCGGCCATCGCGTCGCGCACCAGTTGCCACGCCACGTAGACGACCAGCGCCGCGAACCCAAGCTCCAGCACGCGTTCGGGCACCGCGTTGGCGATCACCACCCCGCCCACGGCGCCCGCGGACGCCAGGACCCCCAGCGCGACCGCGTCGCGGTCGCGGACGTTGCCGTACCCGCGCTGGCGCCACGTGCCCACCAGCGCCACAGGGACGATCGCCAGCAGCGACGTCGCCTCCGCGTCGAGCTGGCCCAGCCCTGCGAACAGCGTCAGGGCCGGGACGAACAGCGCGCCGCCGCCGATGCCCAGCAGGCCCGCGAAGACGCCCGCCAGCACGCCGATGAGCGCGGCCTCGATCACCCGATCACCAGCCGGACCGCCACGCCCAGGAGCACCGCCGCGAACCCGAGCGCGATCGCCCGTTGCGGGACCCGCTGCTGCAGCCACGTGCCCGCGAGGACGCCGCCGATCGCAGGGAGGCCGACCAGCAGGCCCTTCTCGACATCGACGTTGCCGTAGCCCGCGTGGGTCACCACGGCCACCGCGGCGATGAGGATGATCGCCGCGAGGGACGTGCCCGTCGCCTCGCGTGCGCCGTACCCGAGCCAGAGCATGAGCAGCGGGACCATCACGATGCCGCCGCCGACGCCGAAGAGCCCGCTGAACAGGCCCGCGAGGGTGCCGATCGCCGCGAGGCGGAGGGTCCGGCCCGCCGGGGCGGAGAGGTCCACACCCATGCCCGGCATACTAGGTGCGATGTCTCCCGCCGCCACGCTCGCCGAGGCGCTCGAACCGGTCCGGGCGGACCCGACACGCTCGGCGATCCTCCTGGACATCGACGGCACCCTCGCCCCGATCGTCCGCCACGCCGACGACGCGCACGTCCCCGAGTCCACCCGGACCGCGCTCATCGCCGTCGCCCGCGCGTACGCGGTGGTCGCGTGTGTCAGCGGCCGGCAGGCGAGCACCGCGCGGCGGATCGTGTCGCTGGGGTCGATCGCGTACGTCGGCGCACACGGCGCCGAGCTGCTGCTGCCCGGAGGCGGCGGCGTCGAGCTCGACCGCGAGGTCGCCGCATGGCAGGACCGGGTGCAGCGGTTCGCCACCCAGCACTACGACGACGAGCTGCGCCGGCTGCGCGTCCGCGCCGAGGACAAGCAGGCGATCGCGGCGCTGCACTGGCGCGGGGCGCCCGACGAAGAGGCCGCCGAAGCCGCGGTCCGCAAGGTCGCCGCCGCCGCCGAGGACGCCGGCCTCGCCGTCCACTGGGGCCGCAAGGTGCTCGAGATCCGCCCGCCGGTGGAGATCAGCAAGGGCCGCGGGATCAAGCGGCTGCTGCGCGAGCACGATCTCGACACCGCGCTCTACGTCGGCGACGACCGCACCGACCTGGACGCGTTCGCCGGGCTGCGCGAACTGGTGGAGCACGGGCGGCTGCGCACCGCGGTCTGCGTCGGCGTCGCCTCCGACGAGACGCCGCCCGAGCTGCGCGATCAGGCCGATGTCCTCGTCGACGGGCCGCCCGGCGTGCGCGGGCTGCTCGAGGCGCTCACGCCGTGAGGTTCGCCGAGTTCCTCAAGGCAACGGTGATGCTGTGCGCCGGCGCGGCCAGCGCGCTCGCCCTCGTCGCGGTGCTCGCCGCGGGCAACCAGCAGCTCGGCACCGAGTTCGTCATCTTCGTCGCCGTCTGGTGGACGGGCGCGTCGATCATCGGCATCTGGCTGGGGCGGCGCGCCGAGGCGACGCCGCCGATCGCCCGCCTGCTGGGCACCGCCCGGTCGTCGCATTCGCTGCCCGAGATCAACCCCGGCCGCATGCTGCTCAACCGCCTATGGCCCTTGGTCGCCACCACGATCCTCGGCATCGGCCTCGCGTTCCTCGCGCCGCAGATCCCGGCCATCGCCGCGGGGTTCTCCATCATCTGGGCGCTCGCCTGGCGCCGTCAGCACGCAGCGGTGACCGCGATCGAGCAGCGCGACGGCGTCGAGTTCTACGTCGAGCGCACCCAGCCGGGCAAGCCGATGCGGCTGCTGCGCGTCCCCGGCATGAAGCGCGACCTGTCCACCGTGAACGGCACCGGCGCCTCGGTCTGAATCCCGTTCGGTGTGCGTCCAGAGCGGTCAAGTTGCTCTGACGCGCCGCCGATACGCCGGATATGGGAGAAGTGCTGCGCACGGATGCGCGGGTCGTCGTCGCACGCCAGCCGATGTTCGATCTCAACCGGCGGGTGTTCGCCTACGAACTGCTGTGCCGCGAGCCCGACGGCTCCGCCAAGCCGGTCGACGACGGGGTGCGCGCGACCGCGCGAGTCCTGACGGCCGCCCTCGGGGACATCGGCCTGCCCGCAATCGTGGGCGAGCGCCGGGCCTTCGTCAACGTGGACCGGGCGTTCCTGCTCGAGCGCGAGGCCCTGCCGTTCTCCCCCGACCAGGTCGGTCTCGAGCTGCTCGAGGACCAGGAGATCGACGACGCGCTGCTCGATCGCCTGACCGAGCTCGTCCGGGAGGACGGCTTCATCCTGGCGCTCGACGACTACGTGTTCGACGCAGCACACGCGCCCCTGCTGGAGCTCGCCTCGATCGTGAAGGTCGACGTCCTCGCGCTCGGTCTCGACGAGGCGATCCGGCAGCTCGAGCGGCTGCGGCCCCACGGCGTCACCGTCCTCGCCGAGAAGCTCGAGGACGAGCAGCAGTTCCACCGCTGCCGCGACGCGGGCTTCGAGCTGTTCCAGGGGTACTTCTTCTGCCGTCCCGAGCTGGTCGAGCGCAGGCAGATCCCGGCCGGTGGCACCGCTGCGCTGACCGCCGCCGGCGTCCTGTCGCGCAGCGACGTCACGTTCGAGGAGATCGAACGCGTCGTGACCAACGATCCGGGTCTGTCCTTCCGCCTCCTGCGCCTCCTGAACTCCGCGGCGATGACCCGCGGGCGGCCGGTCTCGACCGTCCACCAGGCGCTCATGATGCTCGGCGCGCGCCGGGTGCGGGAGTGGGCGACCATCACCGCGCTGGCCGCCCTGCCCCAGCCCTGGGACGAACTGCTGCCGACCGCGCTGACCCGCGCGCAGGCGCTGCGGCTGCTCGCGGAGGGCCGCGGGGACGACGGCGACGCGGCGTTCGCCATCGGCCTCCTGTCGGTCGCCGACGCGATGCTCGGCGTGCCGCTCCCGGTCGCGCTCGCCGACCTGCCGCTGGCCGACGCCACGCGCCTGGCGCTCCTGGAGGACTTCGGCCCGGACGGCGTCGCCCTGGCCGCCATCCGGCGTCACGAGGCGTACGGGCCGGGCGCCCCGGGTCTCGAGCCGGAGGTCCTCGCCCGCGCCTATCTCGACGCGCTCATCTGGGCGCAGGACATGTCGCAGACGCTGCCCGTCAGCTGACGAGCGACCAGGCCCCGACCAGCAGCGGCGCGAACAGCAGCGCCGGGAGGAAGTTCCCCACCCGGACGTCCTTGATGTCCAGCAGCTTGAGCGAGATCCCGATGACGAGGATGCCGCCCGCGCTCGTCATGGCCGCGAGCGCCTCGCCGACGAGGATCCCGTCGAGCAACCCGGCGAACAGCGTGAGGGCGCCCTGGTAGATCAGCACCGACAGCGCGCTCAGCGCGACGCCCCACCCGAGCGCCGCGGCCAGCGCCAGGGCGGCGAACCCGTCCAGGACGGACTTCGTGGCGAGCGCCGTCGTGTCCCCGCGCAGCGCGTCGTCGAACGATCCGATGACCGCGAGCGGGCCGATGCAGAACAGCAGCGAGGCGGTGACGAAGCCCTCGGCGATCTTCGACGGCTCGCCCTCCTTGGCCAGCCGGTGCTGGAGCGCGAACCCGAGGTCCTCCAGCCGGTCCTCGATGCGCAGTGCCTCCCCGGCCAGCCCGCCGAGCAGCACGCCGCCGAGGACGAACAGCGCGCTCGTGTCCCGCCACGACAGCGCCAGGTCGACACCGAGGACGAGCGTGATGAGGCCGAGCCCGGCCAGCACCCGCTGCTGGAGGCGATCGGGCAGGCGATGCTTGAGCGCGACACCGCCCGCCGTCCCGGCGAGGACCGCGGCGACGTTGATGAGTGTCCCCGCGCCCGTCACGGCGCTGCACGCTACCGCCCACCTGCGAGCATGCGACCCGCATGGACGTGCTGCTCGTCTCCCTCGGATCGACCGCCGGCCTGCGCGCGGCCGACGACGAGTTCGCGGGCGCGCTGCGCCGCGCCGGAGCCGACGTCGCGATCGCCCGGGCGGAACCGCCCAGCGACGGGCTGCGCACGCTGGCGCTGGTCGACCTCGCCTGGGCCTATGCGGCGCGGCGCGCGTTGCTCGCCGCCCGGGCCGACCACCGGGCGGTCATCTACTCGACGACGACCGCCGCGCTGCTCGCCACCGCCCCGCCCGCCGCGATCCGCTTCGACGCGCTCAGCGCGGTCAACCGGCCGGGTCGCCACGGCATCTGGCAGCGCCCGGTCGAGCGGCGGCAGCTCGCAGCCGCGCCGCTGCTGCTGCCGTGGGCCGAGGGGTCGCTGGAGGGCGCGCCGGACGGCGCAGCCGACCGCGCGGTGGTCGTCCCCGTTCCGGTGGCCGCGTCCGGCGTGCTGGACGGCCCACGCGACATCGCCGCGATCACCTACGGCGCGAACCCCGAGAAGAAGGGACTCGATCGGGTCCTGCGCGCGTTCGCGGCGGTGCGGCGCGACGATGAGGAACTGCTCGTCGCCGGCGCCGATCCCGACGTGCTGCCGACCCTGCCGGACGGCGTGCGGTCCGTCGGCCGGGTGCCGCGTGACGAGTACCGCGCGCTGCTGCGCCGCACCCGCGTGTTCGTGACCGCGCCTCGCCGCGAGGACTACGGGATCGCCCAGCTCGAAGCGCTCGCCGACGGCTGTCGCCTGGTGACGACCCCGGCACCCGGGCCGTACGCGGCGCTGCCGATCGCGCGGGAGCTGAACCCGCGGTACGTGGCGGAGACCGACGCCGAGCTCGCCGTGTCCATCCGCGCGGCCCTCGACGACGACGGTGCGCGCTACGCCATGGCGGCACGCGACGCGATCGCGCCGTTCGTGCCCGCTGCGGTCGACGCGCTCGTGGCCGAGCAGGTCCTGCCGCGGCTCGCGCGCCGGTAGGCGCTCAAGACCGGCGCCCGCCGGGCGATTCGCACGGGTGGTGCGCGCGTCCGGCTCCAAGCAGCTCGTCCTGGCCACGATGGTCCTCGCCTCCGTGCTCGCCTCGGTGTTCTGGAGCGCGCTCGCGCTCGCGCTGCCCGACATCCGCGACGACCTCGGCGGGTCGACCGACGAACTGCGCTGGGCGTGGACCGCCGCAGGGCTCGCGTACGCGGCGACGCTCGTGCTCGCCGGGCGGATCGGCGACACCCGCGGGGCACGGGGAACGCTCGTCGCCGGGTTCGCGCTCCTCGCGGGAGGCGCCGCGGGCGCGGCAGCGGCGCCGTCACCGCCCGTGCTGATCGCCGCGCTGTGCGTCATGGGCCTCGCGGGTGCGGTCATCACCCCGATGTCCCTGGCCGTCGTCACCGAGACGGCGACGCCCGAGCGCCGCGCGCGGAACATCGCGCTGTGGGCGGGCGCCGGATCGCTGGCCTACGGGCTCGGCCCGGCGATCGGCGGGGCCGTCACCCACCTGGCGGGCTGGCGCTGGATCTTCATCGCGTACGTGCCGCTCGCACTCCTGGGACTGGTCCTCACCCGCGCGGGGGTTCCCGCCAGCCGGCCGGAGAGCACGGCGCGCGTCGACTACGCAGGCGCGGCGCTGCTGGCGGGCGGCCTGGTCGCGCTGACGCTCACGCTGGGGCAGGGCGCGGCATGGGGCTGGCTGGGCGCGCCGACCGTCGCGCTCGCGGTGCTCGCCGTCGTCCTGCTGGGCGCATGCGTCCGGCGGGAGTCCCGGGTCCCCGATCCCCTGCTCGACCTGCGTCTCTTCGCGCTGCGCGTGTTCAGCGTCGCCAACGCCGTGCTGTTCTTCGTCAACTTTGTCCTGGGCACGCTGCTGTTCTTCGTGCCGCTCTACCTGCAGGAGGTCCGCGTCGAGACCCCGCTGACCGCCGGCCTGCTGCTCGTCCCGTTCAGCGGCGGCATCCTCGTCGCGATGGCGCTCGGTGCGCGCCTGACCGAGCGCGGCCGGACGCGCGAGGCCGTCGCCGGCGGGCTGGTCCTCGCGGGCGCCGCGACCATGGGGCTCGTCGCGCTGTCCGACACGGCCGCGGTCCCCGTCGTCACCTCGATCCTCACCGTCCTCGGGGGCGGGCTCGGGCTGGTGACCAGCCCGCTTCAGGCGATCGCGATGGACGCGGTCCCCGCCCGCGCGGCGGGCGCGGCGTCGGGCATCCTCGCCACGTCGCGGGGTCTCGGAACCGCACTGGGCGTCGCCGCGACGGGCGCCGTCTTCTCCTCGCTGAACGTGACCCGCACCCTCGACGCCGCCGAGCGTGACGGCGTGCGACTCACCGAGGAAGCCGCAACCAGACTTGACACCGCGCTGGCCGACGGCGAGGCCGAGAGCGCACAGCTGCTCGCCATCGCCCGGGACGCGTGGGTGGACGCGTTCACCGGCGCGCTGTGGCTGTCGGTGGCCGCGATCGGGGCCGGGCTGGTGCTCGTCCTCGCCCGGATGCCGCGCTCAGAACAGCGCGCGGCCGACGACCGAGGCGACGACCACGCCCAGGAACAGCACCAGCTCGGCGGCGACCACGCCGCGGGCCACGCGTAGGCCGGTCGGGGCGTTCTGCCACCGGCGCGGCGGCCCGACCGCCAGCTCGGCGTGGATGTGCGTGCGGGGCACGCCCGCGTCGCGGTGCAGCTGCTGCGAGAGGTCGTGGATGAGCCCTTCCGGACCCGAGATTAGGACGTGGCGGCCGGCCAGGTCATCAACCTCCTCGGCGAGCGCCGTCGCGGTCATGCGCCCGCGCTCGGCCTCGTGCCACACCACGACGCGCAGGCCGGGGTGGCGTTCCTCCCATGCCCGGAGGCGCTTGACGTAGAACGGGTCGGAGTCCCCGCGTGCGGCGATGAGGAAGACCACGTCGCGGTCTGGGTCAGCGTCGAGCACGAGCTGCTCGGCGAGTCCCAGGAAGGGGGTCACGCCGATGCCTCCGCCGATCCACAGCTGACGCGGCGCGCGCACGTGGCCGAGCTGGCCGTAGGCACCGCGCAGGAGCGCCCGCGCGTCGTCCTCGGTCGTCATCGCCTGGGCCTTCTCGGTGTAGCGGCCGGCGCCCTGGACGATGACGCGCATGGTGTCGCTCCCCGGCGCCGAGGCGATGCTGAATGGATGGGCGACCACGTCACGGTGCAGCTGCACGCGCTCGTCGAGCAGGTCGACGTAGGTGAACTGCCCGGCGCGGAACCGCAGCGGCGCGCCGACCGGCTCGAGCGTGAGCTCGACGGCGCCCGCCTCGGGATGCTGCTCGGCGTTCGTGATGCGGTACTCGAGCTTGGGGTGCGTCGCGCGGCGGACGAAGGCGACCCAGACGACTGCGGCGATCGCGAGCCCGAACAGGAGGAACAGGTAGCCGCGCAGGGCGGGGATCTTGATCGTGTCGAACTCGCGGCTGGTGATCGTGAGGCTGACCGCGGTGAGGACGACGGCGGCGCCGAGGAGCATGTGGGTCCACCGCCACGTGTCGAAGCGCAGGCGCAGGAACAGCGTCGGGACCATGGCTGTCACGATGCAGATCCACGAGATCCAGTCCAGCGCGACGAGATGGAACGGCACCATGACGTGCGCCGCCTCGCGGGTCTCCGGGAGCGTGCCGAAGACGTAGAAGAGCGGATGCGCGGTGACGAGCCCGAGCATCAGCAGGCCCGTGATGCCGTGGGCGATGTACACCTGCGTCATGTCCCCGAAGAGCCATTCGAGGGGCCGCAACCGCACCGCGAGGATCGCCGACAGCGGCAGGAGCGTGGCGGCCATGATCCCGATGACCTCGCCCGCGATGAACCACGCGCCGCGGGTCCCGAGCTTCTCCGCGGCCACCGCGTAAATGACGAGCGGGATGGCGACGAGCACGACGATCACCGTCCACCCGACGAGCGCGCGGCGGCCCTCCAGCTCTTCGGAGACCACCTGCTTGACGTGCGGAGCGGGGGCGACGGCCATCGTCTCCCTGCTCGGCACACGGTGCCTCGGGCTTGAGCGGAGATCCTCGTCGAGAAACGGGCGCCTGGCGCCCTCTTCCTGACGCCGGTCCGCTGCATGACGGGAATCGTGGGGTCTACGACCTTGCGGCCACCGACCGCGCGCGGGAGCATCCGGCCCATGGCCGCCCGCCGCGTCATCGTCCTCACCCCCGACCAGGTCCAGCCGCTCGACGCGATCGGGCCCACGGAGGTCTTCCACACCGCCTCCCTCGTCCGGGGGCGCACGCCCGCGTACAGGGTGGAGGTCGTCGCGCCCGGCGGCGGGGTCGTCACGACCCGCAGCGGGCTGCGCCTCCTGGCCGACCCGCTGCCCGCCCCGGGGGCCGGCACGCCCGTCGACACCCTGCTCGTCGCCGGCGGCGAAGGGACCCGCGCGGCCGCGCGCGACGACGACCTCCTCGCGTGGGTCCGCACGACCGCCGCGCACGCCCGCCGCACCACCAGCGTCTGCACCGGGTCGTTCGTCCTCGCCGCCGCCGGCCTGCGCGACGGCCGCCGCGCCACCACGCACGGGATGTGGTGCGACCTGCTGCAGAAGAGCGTCCCGGACGTGACGGTGGAGTCCGACCCGATCTACGTCCGCGACGGCGACGTGTGGACGAGCGCCGGTGTCACGGCGGGGATGGACCTGGCGCTCGCGCTGGTCGAGGACGACCTCGGCCCGGAGGTCGCGCTCGAGGTCGCGCGGCGGCTGGTGGTGTTCGTCAAGCGCCCGGGCGGACAGGCGCAGTTCAGCGCCGGCCTCACGGCCCAGGCCGCCCGCCGGGACCCGTTGCGCGAGCTGCAGGCGTGGGTGGTCGACCACCTCGACGAGGACCTCTCCGTCCCCGCGCTCGCCCACCGGGCTCACCTCTCCGAGCGCCAGTTCACCCGTGCCTTCCAGGCCGAGACGGGCATGACCCCGGCGTCGTACGTCGAGGCGCTGCGGGTCGAACGCGCCCGGCTGCTGCTGCATGACGGCGCCGCGGTCGACGAGGCGGCGCGTGCCACCGGCTTCACCAGCGCGGAGGTGCTGCGCCGCGCCTTTCACCGGCGGATCGGGGTCGCCCCGTCCGCGTACCGCGAGCGGTTCCGCCATGCCGCCTGACCCCGAGGAGCACCCGATGGACATCGCCATCCCGCTGTACGCCGACATGACCGCGCTCGACGCGATCGGCCCCTACGAGACCCTGAACCGGATCCCGGGCACCCGGATCCGGTTCGTCGGCGAGCAGCCCGGGGAGATCCGGACGGACACGGGGATGCTCGGCCTGACCGTCGACCACGCGCTGGAGGACGTGCCCCGGCCGGACGTCGTCGTCGTCCCCGGAGGCATCGGGTCGCGCCGGATCGCGCAGGACGACCGGTGGATCGCGTGGATGCAAGAGGCCCACGACCACACGACGTGGACCACCTCGGTGTGCACGGGCGCGATGCTGCTGGGCGCCGCCGGGGCGCTCGACGGCCGCCGGGCGACGACGCACTGGTCGACGGTCCACGTGCTCGCCGAGTACGGCGCCACCCCGGTCGGCGACGAGCGCGTCGTGGAGGACGGCAAGGTCATCACCGCGGCGGGCGTCTCGGCGGGGATCGACATGGCGCTGACCCTCGCCGCACGCCTCGCCGGCGAGGACGTCGCCCGCGCCGCGCAGCTGATGATGGAGTACGCGCCCGAGCCGCCGTTCACGGGCGGGACCCCGCTGACGACGCCGCCGAGTGCGCTCGAGCGCCTGCCCGAGATGCTCGTGCCGCTCGAGGTCGCGTTCGCGCAGGAGCAGGCCGGGACGGCGTAGGCCCTAGGCTCGCGCGCCGCGCTTGCGCAGCGCGGCGAACTCCGGCCACGGCCGCGTGTTCGCGACCTGCTCGGCGGTGAGCCACGCGCGGCGCGCGGTCGCGACCGCCCAGCGCACATTCGCCAGGCGGTCGGTGCCGTGCGCGTCGCTGTCGAGCAGGATCTTCACCCCGGCCTGCGCCGCCGCCCGGGCGTGGACGTCGTCGAGGTCGCGCCGGTCCGGCGCGCCGTTGATCTCGAGCATCGTCCCGCTGCGTGCCGCCGCCTCGATGACCGCGTCGAGATCGACGTCGTAGCCGGGACGGCGGCCGAGCTTGCGTCCGCTCGGGTGGCCGATCGCGTCGATCCACGGATGCTCAACCGCGGCGACCATGCGCTTGGTCATCTCCGCGCGGGGCGTCTGAAACGCCGTGTGGACCGACGCGATGCACCAGTCCAGCTCGGCGAGCAGGTCGTCGTCGTAGTCCGGCGATCCGTCGGGCAGGAGGTTCGTCTCGGTCCCGATGAGCAGCTCGAAGTCGTCGAGGGTCGCGTTGACCGTGCGCACCCGTTCGATCTGGCGGCGCAGGGTGTCGGCGTCGACGTGATTGCCGAACCCGTGGGTCGCGGAGTGGTCGGTGATCGCGAGGTACCGGTAACCGCGCTCGATCGCCGCGTGCGCCATCTCCTCGATCGTGTTGCGCCCGTCCGAGGCGACCGTGTGGCAGTGCAGGTCGCCGAGCAGGTCGTCCTCGGTGACGAGATCCGGGACGGTGAAGCCGGGCTCCAGCTCGCCGCGCTCCTCGCGCAGCTCGGGCGGGATCCAGGGCAGGCCGAGCTTGGCGTAGACCTCCTCCTCGGTGGCGCAGCGCAGCGTCTCGCCGGTGGCGTCGTCGAGGATGCCGTACTCGCTGACGTGGAGCCCCTTCTTCACCGCGTTCTCGCGCAGGCGGATGTTGTGGCGCGCGCTGCCCGTGAAGTGCTGGAGCAGGTTGCCGAACTGGTCGGGCTCGACGACGCGCAGGTCGATGCTCAGCCCGGTGTGCGTGCGGCCCCGCGCGGCGTTCTCTCCCGCCGTCCCGGCCGACTCGATCTCCGGCAGCCCGGCCAGCGCGGCGGTGAGCGCGGCCGGGTCGTCGGCGGTGGCGATGATGTCGAGGTCCTTGACCGTGTCGGCCAGCCGCCGGGCGCTGCCGGCGAGCTCCACGCGGTTGGCGGTCGGGTGGGCACGCAGGCCCGCGACGATCGCCTCGCCCTCGCGCAGCGCCTGGGACAGCAGGACGCGCGGCGCCGGTGCGTCGCCGAGCCCCGCCTCCAGGGAGGCCAGCACGGACGCCTCGAACTTCGGCCCGAGGCCCTTGACCCCACGCAGCTGCTGCCCCTCGGCCGCGGTCTTCAGTGCGGCGAGCGAGTCGATCCCCAGCTCGGTGAACATCAGCCGCACCCGCTTGGGTCCGACGCCCGGCAGGCGCGTGATCTCCAGCAGCCCCTCGGGGTACTTGGTCTTCAGCTTCGCGCGCGCGGGGATCTCGCCGTCGACGACGAGCGCCGCGATCTTCTCCTGCAGCGTCGCCCCGATCCCGGGCAGCTCGGTCGCGCGCCCCTCGCGGGCCAGCGCCCCGACGGACTGCGTCGCCTCGCGGACCGCCTTCGCGCCGTTGCGGTAGGCGAGCACGCGGTGCGAGATCGCGCCGTCGAGCTCGTAGAGGTCGCCCAGCTCCTCGAGGGCGGCGGCGATCTCGCGGTTGGGCATCTCGGCCATCCCCATCAGCCTACGAAGCGCTCAAGGCCGCACGTCGCACGCCGATCCCCCGGGGAGATGGCATCCCGCACCGACAACCTCGTCCTCGTCCGGGGAATGCGCGACACGAAGACCGTCTTCGCGCAGTGGAACGACGACCCGTGGCGGGTCGTGGGCCCATGGTTCGCGGGCTCCCTGGCGATCTCGCTCGGGCTGCTCGCGTGCGTCCTGGTCGTCGCCGCGTTCTCCACCCCGGACACGAGGTGGATGGTGCTGCCGGGGTTCGGCGCCGCGCCCGCCGGCGAGCAGGTCGGCTTCTACCTCTTCCGCAACGGCCTGGTCCTCGCCCTCCACGCGCTGGCGTGCGGGGCCGGATTC
>SYBY01000280.1 GCA_005788585.1 Actinomycetota bacterium
GACGTCGCCGACGATCTTGACGTCCTGCATGTCCTTGCCCTCGAGGCGGACCCCGAGGTCCTCGTCGATGATCTGCGCGAACTCGGCGAGGTCGAGGCTGTCGACGTCGAGCTCCTCCAGCGACGCGTCGCGGGTGATCTCGGCCTCGGTCCCGAGTGCGGCGAGCGCCTCGAAGACCTTCTGCTCGACGGTGGTGGTGTCGGTGCTGCTCATGGGTTCTTCCTCGTTGTCTCGGTGGTCACCAGGTCACGACGCCCGCGCCCCACGTGAAGCCGGAGCCGACGGCCCCGAGCAGCACGCGCGCGCCCGGCCGCAGCCGCCCGTCGCGGCGCGCCGCGTCGAGTGCCAGCGGCAGGCTGGCCGCAGAGGTGTTCCCGGCGTGGGCGATCGCGTCGACGACGCGGCCGGCGTCGATCCCCAGGCGCTCCGCGATCCCGGCGAGGATCCGGCGGTTGGCCTGGTGGTAGACGAAGAGGTCGATGTCGGCGAGCTCGAGGCCGGCGCGCGCGACGACGTCGGCGGTCGCGGCGCTGAGGTTGGCGATCGCGCCGAGGAACGTGCCGTGGCCGTCCATCGCGATCGGGCCCTGGTGGCCCGGGATGCCGACGAGCCCGCCCTGGTCGCCGTCGCTGCGCACGAGCACCGGGCCGACGGCCCCGTCGCCGTCGGACGGGCCCAGGACGATCGCACCCGCGCCGTCGCCGAACAGCGCGGCGGTGACCGGGTCGTCGTGGTCGAGGAAGCGGCTGAGTGCGTCGGCGCCGATGAGCAGCACGCGGTCGGCGCGGCCCGTCTCGATCATGGCCGCGGCCATCGGGAGCCCGGCGACGAACCCCGCGCAGGCAGCCCCCACGTCGCTGGCGCCGGCGTTGCGCGCGCCGATCCGCGCGGCGACCTGCGGTGCGAGGTTGGGCAGCAGGTCGTCGCCCTGGGTGGTCGCCGCGATGATCACGTCGAGGTTCTCGGGCGCGACCCCGGCGTCGGCGAGCGCCGCGGTGGCCGCTTCGGCGGCGAGCGCCGTCATCGACTCCCCGGGCTGGAGACGCCGGCGGGTCTCGATGCCGGTCCGCCGTTCGATCCAGCCCGGCTCCTTGCCGATGCGCGCGGCGACCTCGTCGCTGGCGATCACCGTCGGCGGGAGCGCGGCGCCGAGCCCGAGCACCGCCGCCGTCCTCTGTCCTGCCGCAGGGAGTACGGCGACGGCGGCGGTGCTGAGCGTGTCAGGCGACAAGGGCATCGCCGACCTCCACGGTCTCGGCGTGCGGGAGCGTCCGGCGAACGAGCCCAGACAGCACGTCACCGGGCCCGACGTCGATGAACCGCCGGACACCGCGGGCGTCGAGGACATCGAGCACCTCGCGCCAGCGGACCGGCGACGTGACGGCCAGCGCGAGCTGGGCGCGCACGTCGTGGAAGGGTCGGGCCGTCGCGCAGCACAGCACCGGCGCGCTGGGGCGTTGGACCGGAAGGTCGGCGAGCACGCCGCGCAGCCCGCGGGCGGCCTGGCGCATCAGCGGGGAGTGGAAGGCGCCGGCGACGTCGAGGCGCCGCGCCTTGATGCCCCGGGACTGCGCGAGCGGCTTGACGCCGGCGATCGCGCGCTCGGTCCCCGAGAGGACGACCTGCCCGGGCCCGTTGTCGTTCGCCACGACCGTGCCGGTGGCGGAGGCGAGCTCGGCCGCCGTCTCGGCGTCGGTGCGCAGGACGACCATGCCGCCGGCCTGCGCCTCGCCCATGAGCCGGCCACGCTCGACGACGACGTGCAACGCGTCCTCGGGCGTCAGCGCACCGGCGGCGGTGAGCGCCGTGATCTCGCCGAGCGAGTGCCCGGCGAACGCGACGACGTCCCCCGCGGGAGGGGCGCTCCAGTACCGCGCCAGGCTCGCCAGGAAGATGGCCGGCTGCGCGAAGCGCGTGCTCTCCGCCGCGCGGGGGAACGGGTCTTCCCCGACCAGGCTGATGCACCGTTCGAGCAGGGAGGGGGCATGAAGCTCGACGTGGCCACGCGCGCTTGCGTCGTGGCTGCCCTGGCCGGGGAAGAGGAGTGCGGTGTCGGCGGGTCGTGCGATGGCGGCGACGCTCGCGGGCACGGCACCCCGGATGTGACCTGACGCGTTGTCAGCCCCCCGACCGGGGGGAGGATGGGCGACGGGTGGGGGGTGTGACCACGTTGCGAGCGGGTGGCTCGCACACTGGTCACACCCCTACTCGATGAGTCCCAACCGCTGCGCGCGCTGGACCGCTTCGGCCCGGTTGCGCACGTCGAGCTTGCGGTACAGCGCGCTCGTGTGCTCCTTGATGGTGTGCGGCGAGAGGTGGAGCTTGGCGGCGATCTCCCGGTTGGTCGCGCCCGAGCCGACGAGCTGCAGCACCTCGCGCTCGCGGGCGCTCAGGCCGATCGCGCCCACCGCCGCCTCGGCCTGCGGCGGGAAGACCGTGTGGCCGAGCCCGACCATCCGCACCGCGCGTGCGATGTCCGCCGCCGGCAGGTCCTTCGACACGAACCCGGACGCGCCGGCGGCCTTCGCCGCGCTCGGCGAGATCCGTCCCGCGCCGCTGACGAGCAGGATCCGCACGCCGGGCCAGGCCTCGCGCAGCCGTTCGCAGATCTCCGCGCCGGACTCCTCGCCGAGGAAGAGATCGACGACGGCGACGTCGGGCTCGTAGCGCCGCGTGAGTTCCAGCGCCTCGGCCGCGCTGCGCGCGCTCACGCACCGCTCGACCCACGCCTGCTGGCCGAGCATCAGCCGGAAGCCCCAGTGCACGACCTCGTGGTCGTCGACGACGAGGACGGAGAGGGGACGGTCGTCAGCCATCGGCGAGCGGCACCACGAGCCGCACCTGCCACCGGTCGTCGCCACGCGGGCCGAACTCCAGGACCCCGCCGTGCTGGAGCGCCTCGAACGCCGTGAGCCGCAGCCCGACCCCGGGCGTGTGGGGCGCCGCCACCGGGGTGACGCCGTCGTTCTCGACCTCGAGGACGAACGTGTCGTCGCCGCGCCGCGTGCGGACGGCGACGAAGGTCGGCGTCGCGTGGCGCCGCGCGTTGCGAACCGCCTCGGCGAGCACGGACTGCGCGAGCGCCGCGAGCTCGTCCGGGACGTCCCCGGGCCCGCCTTCCTCCCGCCGCAGGTGGATGTCGGCGTGCGCGACGGCGAGCCGCTCCACCTCCGCGGTGAACGACGCGAGATTCGGCGGCGGCGTGATCGGGCCGAGCGGCCGCTGCAGCGCGGCACGCAGGTCGCCGAGCGCCTCCTGCACCTCGACCGCGCACCGCTGCCGTTCCTCCTCCCCCAGCGCGCCCTCGGCGCTGGACAGGACGAGCGACACGCCGAAGAGCCGCTGGATGACGCCGTCGTGAATTTCTCTCGCGAGGTCGATGCGCTGCTGGAGCTGGCGCGCCCACTCGGTCTGGCGGGTCGCGGCCCGCGCGGTCGCGGCGAGCGCGATCGCCTTGCCGAGGGTCCACAGCAGCTCGAGGTCCTCCTCGCCGACGGGCTCGGCCTCCAGCGCGCGGTCGACGAACATCACTCCGACCCAGTTGCCGGTCGCCGAGACGGGCACGCACAGGATGCGCCGGTCGCGGACGAGGTGTTGGAACTCGGGCGGGACCTCGGGGATGAGCGTGTTGCCGTCGACCTGCTCGACGCGATCCTCCTCGAGTGCCCGCCGGGCGATCGGCGCGGTGTTCGCGTGCACGTAGACGTCGCGGAAGTCGTCGGTCTCCATGCCGTGGACACCGACGGCTCGCACACGCCGCAGGTCGGCGTCGTAGAGCAGCATGATCGCGCGGTCGAGCGACGCGAGCTGACAGGTGCTCGCGCAGAGGCGGCCATAGAACGCGGAGGTCGGGGCCTCCTGCTCCATCTGGCCGAGGACCTCGGCGAACAGCTCGATGGCTTCGATGTGGCGGGGTCCGGAGGACGGCACGAGCCCGCCATCGTGCCTCACGGACTGCCGTGCACGCGCCGGGCGCCCGGCCGCACCCCCCGATCGGGTGGTCGCCGTCAGCCCTTCGGTTTGCGTTTCGGCACGCAGGTCTTGTAGGTCCGCTTGGCCCGCAGCGTGCGCCCATCGGCCGTGGTCACGGTGATCTCGACGGTGAATGACCCCTTCGGCAGCCCCGCGAGATTCACGCCGACGGTCCAGCGCCCGCCCGACCGCTTTGGAGTGAGCGTCCGCCGCACGGTCTTCCTCCCCGCCTTCAGCTTCACCTTCGCCGAGGTGAACGTGACCCCGGCGACCTGCTGGAGCGTGATGACGAAGATGCGACGGCTCACGCACTTGGCCTTGCCCGCGGTGGGCAGCTGGAGGGTGGCGGCGGGGAGCGCGGGCAGCGCGGCGGCCGGCGTCGACGCGCCCGGCGCCTGTGGTGCGGCGGCGGCCGGCGGATCGGCGGCCGGCGGATCACCACCCGCTGCAGGCGGGGTCGGTGGCGGTGGCGGCGTGGAGTCGCCGCCCTCGCACGCGATGAGGTCGTCGAGGCCAGCGTCGAACACGGTGGTGTCGGTGCCCGGTCCGCAGTCCAGCCGGTCCTTCTCGCCGTCGACCCCGCCGATGAGCGTGTCGTCGCCGCCCTTGGCCGTGATCGAGTCCGGCCCGGTGCCGCCGTCGAGGACGTCGGCGGCCTCGCCTCCGCTGATGAAGTCCTTGCCCGGCCCGCCCCGCAGCGTCGTGCCCGCCGACGACGTGGCGCTGACGTTGTCGTCCCCGTCGCCGCCCTCAGCAACGCCGCCGGCCTGCTTGGAGTAGATGGCCACCATGTCCGGGCCGCCGCGTCCCTCGACGCGGTCGACGTTCGGAGGGACCACGCCGAACGAGACGTCGAACCCGCCGTGCAGGGTGTTGGCCCCGTCCGTCCCGAAGATGACATCGCTGAACTCCGAGCCGCTGACGTTCTCGAAGCCGCTCACGGTCTCGGTCTGCCCCGGGCTGATGAGCTGCGGCGTCGTGACCGCCAAGTCGAACGTCACGCCCGCGGTGAGGTAGCTGAAGCTGATCGTGTCCGTCCCCGGGCCGCCGATGACGGTGTCATTGCCCCGGGCGGGGACGACATGGTCGTTGCCCGGCCCCATGTCGATGACGTCGTTGCCGATGTCGTTGGAGCCGATCTCCCCGTAGGCGCTGTCGTCGTCGCCCTCGCCGAAGATCGTGTCGTTGCCCTCGTTGCCGGTGAGGCTGTCGATCCCGTCACCGCCGTACAGCGTGTCGTCGCCCTCGCCCCCGCTGAGGCTGTCGCCGCCGCCCATGCCGTTGATCGTGTCGCCCGCGTCAACACCGCCGAAGAAGTCTCCGCTGAGCGAGTTGGGCTCGTTGTTGCCGGTGATGGTGTCCGCACCCCGCCCGCCGGCGACGACCGGGACGTTGATGATCGTGTCCGTCCCGATGTCCGCACCGGTGGCGGTGTTGGTCATGAGGTTGACGTTCACCGGGTTCGTCGCCTCGTGATAGCTCACGTTCGGCGCGTTGAAGCCGGTCACGAGCGGCGTCGGCCCGATGACCTGGTCGTCGCCGGGACCGGGGTTGAAGCCGGTGTCCGACGTGCCCCGCAGGGTGTCGGCCCCGGGCCCGCCGGTGAGCGTCGAGCTGGCGGAGACGTTCCCGTTCAGCGGCCCGCCGGTGACGGCGTCGCCCTGCAGGCTGAAGACGTCGTTGCCGCCCGAGCCGGGGTCCTGGCCGAAGATGCACGTCGTCGTGCTGCAGCCGACCCGCTGCGTGAACACGCTCGCGCCGGTCCCGGTGGCGAAGACGTCCAGGTCCTTCGTCGTCTCGTTTGCGTTGAGGTTCACGCCATTGACGCCCGCGGTGTAGTGGTCGTCCCCGGACGACCCGGTGACGCGGATCCGCACGCGACGCCCCGGATCGACGAACTCGATCTCGATCTCCGAGCCGTCGGCCTCGGCCGTGGCGCCGGGCGCCATGAGCCCGTTCTGCATGACGATGGCGAAGTCGTCCTTGGACTGCTCGTCGCCGCCGGGCGGCGTACCGATGATCCGGATGAGGTCGGTGTTGTCGACCGTCGCCGCGCCGCACGCCGTGTTCGCCGCCGTGCCGACGGAGATCTGCGCGTTGCCGGCCCCGAAGCGCTGAGCGGCGGGGATCGCGAGGTTGCTGTAGGTCGTCGGCCACTTGTACGTGGCGGTCTTCGTCGCGGCGTCGTGCTCGCACTGCCCGGCGGCGGGCTCCGCCTGGGCAGGGGCGGCGGCCACGAGCAGGGCGGCGAGGACGGCGGCGGAAATGCGCGGCAGAAGCAGTCGCACCGTGAGCCGCATTGTCCCAGAAAACCGCCGATCGCGCCCGGAACCAAGTACGCGAATCTGCGTATCCGGCGGTGCGCCTCTACCCTGGTTGATCGTGTCCGACGGCCTTGACCCCGACGAGCTCGCTGCCGCGCTGAAGATCCTCGCGCGCGCGGAGGAGCTGCCCCTGGAGCACCCCGACGCGGTGGCCATCCAGCGCGCGACCGCGAAGCTCTACAAGACCGTGCGCCAGCGCCGCCGGACCGAGAAGCGCGCCGCGATCCTCGCCCACGACGAGGAGGTCACGGCGAGGACGGCGACGGGCGCGCCCGGGCGGATCGACGACGAGACGCAGGGCATCCCGCTCGTGTCCCGGGCGGAGGGCGCGACGGCGGGGACGCTCATCGAGGCGCGCGCGTGTTACGTGTGCAAGCAGCGCTACCACGTCGTCGACGCCTTCTACCACCAGCTCTGCCCGACCTGCGCGGCCAAGCACCACGGCAAGCGCGACCAGCGCACCGACCTCACCGGCAAGCGC
>SYBY01000281.1 GCA_005788585.1 Actinomycetota bacterium
CTGCTCGAAGAGGCGTGCGGGCAGCCGGTCCGCGGGCTCGTGGGCGACCCGAACCCGCTGAGCGCCGTCGCCGACGCGATCAACCGCCACGGCCCGTTCGACGAGGTCATCCTCTCGACGCTGCCGCGCCGCGTGTCCCGCTGGTTGCGGACCAACCTGCCGAGCAAGCTCGCCGGCCTGGGCCTGCCGGTGACGACGGTGACCGCCGCCGGCCGCCGCATCCCCGTCTCCGACCCGCGCTGACGGTCGAGCTGTCATGGCTGCCGCTCGGGGCGGGCGGCCATTCGGTGAAGTACAACGGGCGGGCCTACGAGGCGGTCCTCGCGCGCGTGCAGCGCCGCCCGCCCCAGGCGCTCTACCACGCGGCGCTCAAGGTTGTCGTGGGGGAGGTCCGGTACGTCGTCGAGTCGGCGCCGATCCCCGACGCGTTTGGTGCGCGCGACCGCGGGGTCGTCGTCGAGGGCCCCGTCGGTGCGCGGTGGGCGGGGCGATTCCGGGTGTTCCGCTACGAGGTCCGCTGCTGGCCTGGCGGCGAGATTCCGGACCTGGCGTGGGCGGTCGACAGTCCGCGGCGGCTGTCCGAGGACGAGGCCGTTGCGGTCCGGCTCCTCGACGCCGCGCCGTCGATCCCGTCGTTGGTGTGGGGGCGTGACGAACTGGGCGCGGGAGACATGTGGAACTCCAACGCGATCATCGCATGGCTGCTCGTGCGGGCGGGACTCGACGCCGCGGCGGTCGAGCCTCCGCGCGGCGGGCGGGCGCCGGGCTGGCGGGCCGGGCTCGTCGCCGCTCAGACGACGGGCTTGCCCGTGCGCCAGCGGCGCCGCGTGTCCCACAGGTAGAGGTTCAGCGGGAAGTCGCGGACGAGGTGCGGTGAGCGTGCGACGACCTCGGCCACCCGCCCGAACACCGCATCGTGCCGGCGCTGCTGAGCGGCACTCCACGGCAGGCCGAGCTCGTCGCGAAACGGCTCGGGCAGGAAGCCGAGCGTGCGGAACGTCGCGCCCGGCGCCGCAGCGCGCTCGAGCACCGCCCCGGCCCGTGCGGCGGCGCCCCCGCGCGCGGCCAGCGGTGCGAACAACAGGCCATCGGTCGCGACGCTCTGCAGGTGCGCACGCGTGAGGTCGTCCATCTCGATCTGCTTGATCCCCGCCTGCCAGTACGCCTCGAACTCGTCGTGCGTGGCGAACCACTGGTCCTCGCGCATCTGCAGCGTGGTCCCGAACCGGCGGCCGTGGTGCAGGAGCCGCGCGTGCTGTTCTGGCGTCGGCGTGCCGTAGAGCCGGGTGAAGACGTCGACCGTGCCGAAGTACAGGCACGCCGCCACCCAGCGCTGGAGCTCGGAGTCGAACGCGCGGTACGCCACGTCGTCGCCGGGCTTCGAGCGGACCTGCGCGTGCGATCGCGCGACCTCGCCGCGAAGCCGGATCCGCTCGTCGGCGGTGCCGAGCATGGAGATCGTGAGGTACGCGCTCGTCGTCCGCAGCCGCTTGAACGGGTGCTTGTCCGCGCGCCCGCTGTCGACCGTGCTCTTGGCGACACCGTGCCCGACGGGCAGGCGCGCGAGCTGCATGATCACGTTGGCACCCGCGAGCAGCAGCGAGAAGCCGCCGAGGCTGTCACGGATCTCCTGGGGGATCGGCTCGTCGGCGAGCTGGGCCATGGCCGGCCGCGTCATTGCCGGGGCGGTATCTGTAGGCATGTGCCATCAGATTATGGCAGGCGGTGGCGGTGTCAAGATGCGCTGATGGCGAAGAGCCCACGCGTCTACGGCGGCGAGACCGCTGAACAGCGCACGGAGCGCCGCCGCCAGCAGCTGATCGACGCGGCCCGTGACCTGCTGCGCACGGAGGGCTGGGGGGCGACGTCGATGCGCTCGGTCTGCGCCAGGGCCGGGCTCGGCGACCGGTACTTCTACGAGAGCTTCAGCGACCGTGACGCGCTGCTCAGTGCGGTGTTCGACGAGATCGAACGCGACGCGGTCGTGCGGGTCGGGGCGGCGCTCGTCTCTGCGGGGGACGTGCAGCCCGCGCGTGCGAACGCCGCGATCGGCGCGCTCATCGATCTCATCGAGGACGACGCCTCCACGCGGCGCGCGCTGTTCGAGACCCCGGACAGCCAGGCGATCCACACCCATCGCCGCCGGGCGCTGCGGACCTTCGCCGTGCTCGTCGCGGGGGAGCTCGCTGAAGAGGCTCCGGGGGAGGCCGACGAGGTCGACCGCGAGCTCACCGCACACGCCCTGCTGGGAGCGTTTCAGGAGCTGCTGACCGCGACGGCCGAGGGTGAGCTCGACGTTCCGCGCGAGCGGTTGATCGCGCACGCGGCCGCGATCACGGGGGCGGTGGCGCGGGTCAGTTCGCGCATCGGGTCGACGTAGGGTCGGAGAGCGACCCAAACTCGACCCGATGTCAGCCGGCGTCCAGGTGATCGCGCAGCGCCGCCGCCGTCGACCAGAACGCCAGCTCGTCCCACGGGATGTCGGCGGGCGAGAAGGCGCGCACCTCGGGGGCCTCGTCCGTCGTCTGCGGCTCCCCGTGGGCCACCGCCGAGAACACCACGAGCACCACGCGCTCATCCTCGCGCGAGTACACCCCCACGAGCCCGCCGAGCGTCACGTCGATCTCGATCTCCTCGCGCACCTCGCGGCGCGCGGCCTCCTCGACCGACTCACCCAGGTCGACGAACCCGCCCGGGAACGTCCACAGCCCGGCGCCCGGCGCGAACCCGCGGCGCAGCAGGACCACGCGGCCCGAGGCGTCCCGCGGGATCGCCGCCGCCACCGGCTTCGGGTTGTAGAACGCGTGGTACCCGCACGACGAGCAGCGCAGCAGCCGCGGGTGCTGGACCTCGGCACCCGAACCGCAGCGCGGGCAGAAGCGGACGTCGTCGAGCGCCGGGTTCAGGCTCACCCCGACGACGCTACCGCCGCCGGGCCACCCGCAGCTCTCGCGACGCGCCGTTGGCGTGTTCGCCCTCGTCGTTCGGGACCACCGCCACCCGGATCACCGCGGTGCGGCTGATCCGGTTGATCCGCACGCGGTACCGCGACCGGTTGTTCGTGTACGGCTGCGGCCTGAGGCTGCGCACGCGGATCCAGCGGCCGCTCGGTGTCTTGCGCTGGACGGAGATGCGTCCGTCGGGCACCGCCGGGTTGATGACACCCCGGATGACCACCGACCGCCGCGCGGTGCTCGCGACCCGCAGCCCGGGAGCCACGCGGTTGGCCACCTGGTACGGCGCGCTGGCCACCGCGATCGTGGTGCGGGTGACCACCCGCAGACGCACCGCGGAGAACAGCGGGCCGACCGTGAACGCGTAGTTCCCGTTGCTGTCGGCGTTGCGGCGCGCGACCTCGCGGTAGCCCGTCAGGTACGGGAAGTCCGAGCGCTGGAGCGCCAGCGGCGTCCCGCCGACCCCGCTGCCCGCCACGCGGCCACTCACCGTGACGCTGCCGTTCCACCGCACCGAGCGCGGGGACGCGGCCATGCTCACGCCGGTCGGCGCGCGCAGGGTGGTGAAGCTGCGATTCGCGCCGCGGGTCGTGCCCGTCGGGTTCACCGCGACGACGCGGTACTGGTAGCGCGTGTTCACCCGGAGCCGGGTGATGTTCGCGCGAACCGTCACGGTGCTCGTGCCGGCGCCTGCTGACACGCTCGGTGTCCGCGACGAGTATCGCGTCGACGTCCCGTACTGGAAGTAGTAGCTCGTCGCCTGGCCCCGCGGGTTCACGCGCGCGGTGAGCGTCGCGGTCGTGGGTCGCACGTTCGCCACGCCCTGGGTGGAGACGGCGGGGGCGCTCGGGGTGCTGTCCGTGCGGACCGTCCGGTTGGCCCCGTTGACGACTCCCGCGGCGTTCGTGGCGGTCACCCGGTAGTTGTACGTCGTCCCGGCCGTCAGCCCGGTGACGTTGACCGTCACGGCGACGGGAGCGTCGCCCGCCGGCACCGTGGCCTCGGCGGTCTGCAGCCCGTAGGAGGTCGACGTGCCGTACTGGAAGCGGTAGGTCGTCGCGGCGCCGTTGGGGTCGACGGTGGCGGTGAAGGTGGCCGTCGTGCGCTCGACGTTCTGCGCCGCGCCGGTGGTGACGGTCGGCGGGGCCGGGTTCTGCGCGAGGGCCGCCGCGGGCGCCGTCGCGATGACGGCCGTGGTGAGGGCGGGGAGCAGGGATCGCATGGTCACGGGCCGGAACAATGCCGCGCCCGCGAAGTTCCGGCGCGTTGGGGTCCCCGGCAAAACTCTGGGGAGGGTCCCCAATGTGCAGCGGCCCCGCGACCCGTTGACTGCCGTTCCCGTCATCCGACATGAGGTCGTCATGCCGCTTCGCATCCTGCTCGTCATCGCCGTCGCCCTGCTCGCGCTTCCATCGTGGGCTGCTGCCAAGAGTGCGCCTCCCAAACGGGCGGACCTGACGGCGTCCTCGCTGCGGGCGCCCGCGCACGCGCATCCGGGCGGGCCGGTGACCCTCGACGTCACGGTGCGAGCCAAGCACGGCGCGGCGGCCAAGACGGCCACGCGCTTCTACCTGTCGGCCGACCGCCGCAAGGGCAAGGGCGACGTGCGCCTCGCGAGCGTCACCACCCCGAAGCTCAAGCGCAACGCGCGCCACGCGGCGATCGCCCGGGCGACCCTTGCTCCCGGGACGAAGCTCCGCTCCTGGCACGTCCTGGCGTGCGCCGACGACACCCGCAAGGTCCGCGAGCGCACCGAACGCAACAACTGCACGACCGCGAAGCTCAGCGTCGCCGCGAAGACCGCCACGCCCAGTGCCCAGCAGCTCATCGAGGCCGACCTCAAGGCCGGCAAGCTCTCCGCCGAGAAGGCGCTGACCTACCGCGTCTTCTCCGAGTTCGGCGACCGCCGGCTGCCGGCCCGCTACCGCGGCGACGCGGGCGCGGAGGCCGACCACGACGCGCTGCGCGAGGCCGTCGCCGCGTTCGCGACCCTCTCCCCGAAGGCCAAGCGCGACCTGCGCCCGTTCTTCCTGCCGCCGCCCGCGCGCCACAGCTGGGCGAACCTGCCGAGCAGCACGCTCGCGCCGCAGCACCGCACCACGCCGAAGAACACGAAGACGAAGGCCAAGCCGCGCAAGCGCAAGAAGACGAAGAGCAAGGCCAAGGCGCGTGCCGCCCAGACCGAAGCCGACGCCGGCATCGAGGAGGAGTTTGTCGAGGACACCTGCGACTCCGAGCAGCTCGTCGGCAACCAGTGGGGCAGCGTCCCGGCGGCCGGCGGCAAGATCCGCATCTGGTGGCTGAAGGACAACGCCAAGGACGCCGCCGCCGCGCCGAAGCTCGCGCAGGAGATCGGCGGCGTCGCCTACCCGAAGTTCAAGGCCGCGATGGGCCGCGACCTCATGCCCGACGACAAGATCGAGTGCTTCCACGGCTCGGACGGCGCGCTCGACGTCTACCTCATCCCGAACATCGCGAAGGGCCGCGCGATGGCGATCCCGTCCGCGCAGTCACCGCAGAACAACCTCATCTGCGACGGCACGCCGAGCTTCATCGTCGCCGAGTCGCACTCGGGCCCGCCGCCGCGCTGGGACCTCGCGCACGAGCTGTTCCACTCGTTCCAGTTCCTCTTCCCCATGAAGGAGGACTGCCGC
>SYBY01000282.1 GCA_005788585.1 Actinomycetota bacterium
CCCGACGGACGACGATCAGATCTCGCGCGTCACGCTCACCGTGGACGGCGCGCTGCACCCGATCGATCAGGTCACCAAGCAGCTGCACAAGCTGATCAACGTCCTGAAGATCCGCGACCTGGAGCCCGAGGGCACCGTCGCCCGCGAGCTCGCGCTCTTCAAGGTCGCCGCCGAGGGCCCGGCCCGCGCCGAGGTCATGCAGGTGTGCGACATCTTCCGCGGCAAGGTCGTCGACGTGACGCGCCGCTCGCTCATCGTCGAGGTCACCGGCACGACCGACAAGGTCGAGGCGTTCGAGCGGATGGTCCGCCCGTTCGGGCTCATCGAGATGATGCGCACCGGCGAGATCGCGATCTCGCGCGGGCGCTCCGAAACCTGAGGAACGGCAGCGCCCGGGGGATTCGCGCCAGCGAATCCCCCGGTTGTACCCGAGGCCGCAGGCCGAGCGTCACAACGCGCGCTTCCGCGCCTCGTACTCGGCGTCGGTGAGGGCGCCCGTCGCCTTCAGGGCGTCCAGCCGCGCAAGCTGCTGTCCGGTGGACTGGGCGGGTGGCGTGACCTTGATCTGCGGCGCCGTCGCCGCGGCAGCGGTCGCGAACGGGCTGATGCTCGCGGTGTTGCGGAAGTAGTTCTCGGCGCGCTGCCGGGTGGTGTCGTCCGGCGAGAAGTCGGCGCCGCCCACGGCCTCTTTGATGGCGAAGATCGCCGCGGGCAGGCCCATGAGGAGGAAGAGCGGGCCGATGATCCAGGCGGCGGTGTCCGCGCCGACACCCGGGTCGCCGACCAGCGCGAAGGCGAGCGCGGTCGCGCCGGTGGGGACGAACATCATCGCCCAGCCCCACGCGAAGCCGGTGAAGAACGACACGATGATGGACCCGGTCAACCCGGCGCCGAACACCAGGCCCCAGGTCATCGCGGAGTCCGTGCACGCGTTGGCGATCTCGAATGGACCACCGCTGGCGCACGTCCCGATCCCGAGGAGATGCCACAGCCCGAGGCATGTGGCGATGGCGAAGTCGACGCTGAGGAAGCGGGCGACGATGAGGCCGATGCGGCTCTGCGGCGTGAACATGGTGGGGTCCTGTCGGTCGGAGGTCCTGACGTCAGGACCAACGGCGCACGACCCCGTGACTTACGCCGCTCGTACGATGGACGTATGGCCGTGCGCGCGCAGCCCGCAGATCAGCCGCTCGTGAGTCCTTCGGACTGGGAGCAGCTCGCCGAGCGCCTGGGCGTGGCGCGGCGACGCGCGGCGAGCGGGCGGGCCGACGGGGTCCTGGCTGCGATCACCGTCGACGTCCGAGGCGACCTCGACGCGACGGCGGTCGTTGCGGCCTCCAGGGAGCCCGGTGAGCCGTGGTTCGTCCTCGAGCAGCCGGACCGCGACGCGGCGGTGCTCGCTGCGCTCGGGTCGGTCGTGCAGCTCGAGGACCGCGGTCCCGGCCGGTTCGACCGGCTCGCGGCGCGCTGGCGCGCGCTCGCGGGCGCGGCGGTCTGCGACCCCGCCGATGGCCCGCGTGGCAGTGGCCTGATCGCCACGGGTGGCTTCGCGTTCACGGACGAAGGCGGTCAGACCCCGGAGTGGTCGGGGTTCGCGCCGGCGTCGCTGCTGGTGCCGGAGATCGCCTTCGCGCGCCGGGGCGACGAGGTCCGTCTGACGGTGGCCGCCCGGGTGTGCCCGGACGACGACCCGGACGCCGTCCTCACGCGGTTGCGCGACCGCGTCGCGGGCCTGAGGTTCGAGCCCCTGCCGCTCTGGGACCCTGATCCCGCGGAGCGCTCGCGCGTCGTCTCCGTCATGCCGCCGGCGCACTACGAGCATGCGGTGGCCCGGGCGACCGAGCGCATCGCGGCCGGCGACCTGGAGAAGGTCGTCCTCGCCCGCGAGGTGGATGTCCATGCCCGCACGTCGCACGACCCCGCGGCGATCCTGGGCGTCCTGCGCGAAGCCTTCCCGTCGTGCTTCGTCTTCGCCGTCGGCAGGGGCGACGCCACCCTGGTGGCGGCGAGCCCGGAGCTGCTCGTGCGCCGGGACGGCCTGCGCGCCGGCACACTGGCCCTTGCCGGGTCGACGCGCCGCAGCGCGGAGCCCAGCGTCGACCGCCATCTCGGCGAGCAGCTCCTGCGGTCGGCCAAGGATCGCGAGGAGCACGCGATCGTCATCCGGCGGATCGCCGAGGCCCTCGGGCCGCTCAGCGTGTGGGTCACCACGCCCGACGAACCGGTCACCGTGCAGGTCGCGAACATCCAGCATCTGGCGACGCCGATCCGCGCCCAGCTCGCCCGGCCCGTGTCCGTCCTCAGTCTCGCGGGCACCCTGCACCCGACCCCTGCGGTGGGCGGCGAGCCGCTCGCCGCGGCGGCGCCGATGATCCCCGCCCTCGAAGGTCTCGATCGAGGCTGGTACGCCGGTCCGGTCGGGTGGGTGGACACGAACGAGGACGGCGAGTTCTGCGTGGCGCTGCGGTGCGCGCTGCTGCGCGGCCCGCTGGCGCGCCTCTACGCGGGCGTCGGAGTCGTCCGCGATTCCGACCCGGCGGCCGAGCTCGCCGAAACCGACGTGAAGCTCCAGGCGCTGCTGCCTGTCCTCAGCGGATAACGGCGTTATCTCCTGGTTTCCGGGTCGTCCGTTTGTCCATTACCGGGGTTATTACGCATTTTCAGGGTCACACTCGGGAACGCGCCGCGTTGCGGCAGGGGCCAGGGGATCGCGTGACCGCACTTCCGACATCGACGTCGTGGCTTTGCCGTGACTCTCTCGATCGTGACCGTCTGCTCGACATGGAGCGGCGGATCCGGCCTGCCCGCAGGGCGCACCTGGCCCTGATCGCCTGCGGCATCGTGCTCTTCGGACCGCCGTGGACCCTGGCGATGATCGCCGTCGCGGCCGTCGGCTTCTGGTGGATGGAACGCGGGCTTCCGCAGCGCCGCCACCCGGAGTACACGATCGCTGCGGCGTGGTGCCTCGCGCAGCTCGGGATCGGCGTCGCGATCGCCCTCACGGGCGCGGCCACGAGCTACGCGATCTGCTGGCTGGCCATCCCGGTGGCCACGCTGCCTGCGCGCTTCAGCCTGCGCGGCGTCATCGCCGGCGTCGGGTTCACCCTCGCGGTGCTCCTGGCCGCGACGGTCATCCCGGACCCCGCGCAGGCGCTCGACGACTACCTCTACATCCTCTGCGCCGCGGTCGTCATCGTCAGCATCGCCATCTACGGCGTGCCGCTGATGACCTCTGACGCCGAGCATCGCAGCGGCTCGCTCATCGATCCGCTGACGGGTCTGCTCAATCGCGCGCAGCTGGAGACCCGGTTCGAGGAGCTCGCCTACCAGGCGCAGGTCAGCGGCCAGCCCCTGGCGATGCTCATGTGCGACATCGATCACTTCAAGGGCGTCAACGACGGCCACGGCCACGCGACCGGCGACGCGGTGCTGCGCGACGCGGCCTACGCGATCCGGCGGAACCTGCGGCCGTTCGATGTCGTGTACCGCCTCGGTGGCGAGGAGTTCCTCGCGATCCTGCCGGGCACCGGCCCGATCCGCGCGCTGGCGATCGCCGAGCGCCTGCGCAGCACGGTGGAACTCGGCCCGACGGGTGGCGTGCCGATCACGGTGTCGGTGGGTGTCAGCGTCCTGTCCGCGGACGCCGAGGACCGGACCTACGAGACGATGTTCGGCCGCGCCGACGGCGCGCTGTACGCCGCGAAGGCCGCGGGGCGCAACCAGGTGGTCACGGCCGATCCGCCCGGGTCCTCGTCGAACCGGCTGTTCGTGCGTGAGGAGCGGCGGCGGCGCCCGGTGGACGCCCCCGACGCGGCCGAGCAGACCCCGCAGTCCGAAGACGCCTAGCGCGGGAGGGCCGCCGACACCGCGGCCCACACCTCGCGGTGCAGGGCGACGTTCGCGGCCCGCTCGGTCCGGAGCTCGATGATCGTTGTGCGGTCCGCGTGCAGGGCGGTGTCGACGGCGTCGCGGAACGCCTGGAGATCGCGTGGAGCCACGTGGTCGCAGCCATACAGGCGGGCTGCGTCGGCGATGTCGATGCCCGGGGGTGTGGCGACGTGCTCCTCGAAGGTCGCCCGGTCGATGCCGGCGAGGGGGAGGAACTCGAAGATCCCGCCGCCGTCGTTGTTGAGGACGACGATGACGAGGGCGAGGCCGAGGCGCTTGGCGCAGATGAGGGCGGAGAGGTCGTAGGCGAACGCGACGTCGCCGAGGAGGACGGCCACCGGGCCGTCGTGGGCGGCGCTGATGCCGAACGCCGTCGCAAGTGTGCCGTCGATCCCGTTGGCTCCGCGGTTCGAGACGACGGTGGCGGCGAACTCCCGTGTCGGCGTGAACGTCTCCACGTCCCGGATGGGCATGGAGGAGGCGACGACGAGGCACCCGTCGTCAGGCAGTCGCGAGGCGAGGTCCGCGGCCACCCGTGGCTCACTGAGCGCGTCGCCGAGCGTGGCGTCGATCGCCGCGGCGACCGCGGCGTCGGCGGACCGCCAGCCTTCGAGCCAGGCCGCCGGGGCGGGCGCAGGCTCACGACGGTGTTCCGGGTCCTCGAGCCGCCAGAGGAGGGCCTCGATCGCGCGTGGCGCGATGCGGGTGAGACGCCCGTCGGGGTCGGCCCAGTGCCCGGGCGCGTCGCTGCCGATCTGCGGCACATCCAGCGACGCGAGCCACTGGCGCAGCGGCTTCGAGGTCGGAAGGTCGCCGATCCGCAGGACCACCTCGGGCCGGTGCCGGCCGGCGAAGTCGGGGTCGCGCAGCACGGCGTCGTAGTGCGCGACGGCCGCCGTGCCCGCCCGGGCGCCGCTGAGCGGGTCGGCGAGCACCGGCCAGCGCAGGTGCTGCCCCACGAGGGCGATGAGCGCGCCGTCCGTCGCGGGAGCCCTGCCCGCGACGATGATGCCGCGGCGACCGCTGACGACGTCGACCAGGTCGTCACCCGTGGCGGGAGAGGCGTCGTCGAAGCGCACCCATGGCGCGCCGTCGGGGCGCCCCGGCTGCGGGTCCTCCGGCAGCTGCGCCGGCGGGATGAGCGGCTCGCGCAGCGCCCAGTTCAGATGCACCGGGCCGGGCCGCCCACCCGTCGCCCCGGTCGCCGTGGCGACGGCGCGGCACGCCAGCGTGCGGATCCACCGCCCGCGCTCGGGCGTCGCCTCATGCGTGCCGACGTCGAAGAACCACCGCACGGCGTCGCCGTAGAGCTTGAGCTGGTCGATCGCCTGGCCCGCCCCGACCTCGCGCAGCTCGGGCGGCCGGTCGGCGGTCAGCACGATGAGCGGCACGCCCGCCTCGTGCGCCTCGATCACGGCGGGCAGGTAGTGCGCGGCTGCGGTGCCCGACGTGCAGGCCAGTACCGCGGGACGGCCGGTGGCCTTGGCGAGGCCGAGGGCGAAGAACCCGGCGACGCGTTCGTCGAGATGCGACCACGTCTGCACGCCGTCCTCCCCGACGAGCGCCAGCATCAGCGGGCTCGACCGCGATCCCGGCGACGTGCACGCCCCGGCGACCTCGCAGCGCGCGAGCTCGTCGGCGAACGCCCGCAGGAGCAGGTGGCTGTCGGCGTCAGAGGACATGATGGGCGGGTGTCCGAGCGCCTCGTCCTCCTGCACGGGTTCACCCAGACCGGGCGGTCGTGGGACGGCGTGGTCGAGGCGCTGGGCTCGCAACGGTATACGGCGCTCGCGCCGGACCTGCGCGGCCACGGCGATGCC
>SYBY01000035.1 GCA_005788585.1 Actinomycetota bacterium
GCGACGGGGATCGAGGCGCCGGAGTCGACCATGAGCGTGCACGCGACGATGCCCGCGAGGCTGGCGTTGTAGCCGATGCTCAGGTCGAACTCACCGGCGACGAGCGGGAACGTCAGGCCCATCGCGATGATGGCGGCCAGCGCGCTCTGGTTGAGGATGTTGATGGCGTTGTCGCGGGTGGCGAACGTGTCGGGCTCGAGCGTCGCGACCACGACGATCATGAGGCCGAGCACGAGCAGCGCGCCGTAGCGGCCGAAGAACTTCCAGGCGTCGAAGCTGCGCCCGGAGGTCCGCAGCCCCGCGTCGATCGGGATGTTGGTCATGCCTGCTTCTCCTCCGGGACGGCGTAACAGAGCGAGGTGAGGTGGTCCTTCGTCGCGTGGGCGCCGTCGACGATGTCGACGACCCTGCCCTCGCGCATGACGGCGACGCGATCGCAGATCGCGAGCTCTTCGAAGTCGCTGGAGATGAGGACGATCGCGGCGCCGGCGTGGGCCAGCTCGCGGATGATCCCGTACAGCTCCCCGCGCGCCCCGACGTCGACGCCGACGGTCGGCTCGTCAAGGATCAGCAGCTTCGGCGCGGCGCGGACGTACTTGCTGACCACGACCTTCTGCTGGTTGCCGCCGGACAGGTCGCCGACGGGCTGGTCGACCGAGCTGATCTTGATGCCGAAGCGCTCGACCATCTCCTTGGCGGTGGCGCGCATCCGGCCCGGGCTGAGCAGCCGGGTGGTCGGCTGGCGGTCGTCGTGCATGGTCGCCAGCGCGATGTTGCGAGCCACCGACTCCTGGAGCAGCAGCCCCTCCGAGCGGCGCTCCTCGGGCACGAGCGCCACTCCGCGCCGGATCGCGTCGTACGGCGACCGGGGGCTGAAGTCCTTGCCGCCGAGCTGCATGGCGCCGCCGGTCGGGCTATCGGCGCCGAACATCAGGCGGGCGAGCTCGGTGCGCCCCGACCCCACGAGGCCGGCGACGCCGAGGATCTCCTTGGGGTGGACGTCGAGGTCGACGCCGTGGACGCGCGGCTCGCGGGTCAGCCCGCGGACGGTCAGCACCGGCTCGCTGTGCAGGTGACGCTCGACGGCCTCGTCCGGGGGCGGTGTGAGGTCGGTGACCTCGCGGCCGATGATCTCGCGGGTCAGCCGGTCACGGTCGATCTCGTCGGCGACGAACGTGCCGACCATCCGGCCGTTGCGCAGGACGGTGACATCGCGCGAGACGTGCAGCACCTCGTCGAGGCGGTGGGAGATGTAGAGGACGCCGACGCCGCTCTTCGTCAGGTCGGCGATCACCGAGAAGAGGCGCTCGGCCTCCTCGTCGGTGAACGACGCCGTCGGCTCGTCCATCGCGATGACGCGGGCCTCGCGCATGAGCGAGCGGCCGAGGGAGATCATCCAGCGCTCGGAGACCGTGAGTCGTTCGACCTCGGTGTCGAGCGGCACGCCGCCGCCGAGCCCTTCGATGACCTCGACGGCGCGGCGCCGGGCCGCGCGCCGGTCCAGGAAACCGGTGCGCGAACCGCCCTCGTAGCCGAGGGCCATGTTCTGCAGGCCGGTGAACTTCGGGACGAGGTTCAGCTCCTGGTGGATGAAGTTCAGGCCCAGGCGTGTGGCGTCCTGGGGGGAGTCGATCGACACGTCCTCGCCGGCGACACGGATCGTCCCGGCGTCGGCGGTCTCCACGCCCGCGAGGATCCGCACGAGCGTCGACGTGCCGGCGCCGTTGGCCCCGCACAGGGCGAGGACGTGGCCGGCGTCGAGGGAGATCGAGACGTCGTCCAGCGCACGGGCGCCGCCGAACGACTTCGAGATGCCGCGCATCTCGACGATGGGCGGTCCGGCGGGGGCGACGCCGTTGCCGGCGGCCTGCGGAGTGGTGGTGTCGGTCACGCGCATGTGGGCTCCGAGATCGGGTGGAGCCGCGCCCGCGGGTGAAGGGGGGCGCGGCTCCGGGTCCGGGTGTTCGTGACTAGAGGCCCTTCAGGGCGTCAGGGTTCTCCTCGACGAACGCGTCCACGTTCTCCGGGGTGATGAGGTCACTCGGGATCGGCACGTCCTTCGGCTCGGCGTCGACGCCGGCCTCGACGACCTCACCGGTGCGCTCGGCGATCTGCTCGCCGGCCTCGAACACCTTGAGGTAGACGGTGCCGTCCATGTCGCCGTCCTGGATGGCCTTGATCGCGCCGGGCTGCCCGTTGACGCCGTAGACCTTCACGCCTTCGCGGTTGCCCTGCTTGATCGCGGCGATGGCGCCGAGCGCCGGGTCGTCGAAGCAGCCCCAGACGGCGAGGCCGTCACCGACGTCGGGGTTCTTCGCCAGCCACGCCTGCGTGAACTGGGTCGACGCCTCGACCTGGCCGGGGATCGGGACCTCGTTGCGGGTCTGCTGGATCGACGTGGGCTCGATCGCGGCGTCGAGCGCCTCTTCGCGGCCGATGCACGGCAGGCCGCTCTTGTAGCCCAGGGCGAGAAGCTTGCCCTTGCCGCCGGTGTCCTTGACGAGCTGATCGGCGACTAGCTTGCCGGCCGGCTTGCCCGCGTCGTAGTTGACCTGCACGCCGTCGGCGGTGCCGCCCGACAGCGAGACGACCGGGATGCCCGCGGCCTTCGCGGCACGGACGCCCGCGGTCATGGCGTCGCTGGGGAAGACCGTCACGACGAGCATGTCGACGTTCTTCTGGACCAGGTCCTGCATGGCGGCGACGGCCTTGTCGGTCGACCCCTGCGGGTCGACGCTCGTGACCTCGTAGCCCTTCTCCTCGGACATCGCCTTGATGCCGGCGATGGCCTGCTCGGACGTCTGATCGGCGGCGGAGAAGCCGACGATCCCGATGGAGTACTTCTCGTCGGACGCGGTCGTGGAGGCGCTCTCGCCATCTCCATCGTCGCTGCCGCAACCTGCCGCGAGCACGCTGGCGGCTGCCAGGGCGACGGCGCCGATCATGCGAAGACGCATAGATCCTCTCCTCCGGGCACAGACCCGCGGCACGCGGTGGACCCGCGATGCGGCAGCGCCCGATCGTGCCGGCTCCTGGGGTGGGGCCGGCGGTTTCTCTCCTCCGGCTGCCCTCACCGCCGGAGCGGTGATCGCAGCACTCCACGAGTATGTCCTGATGTTGAATTCGATGTCAAGTTAGAACCGTGTTGTCTCGGAATCTCCCTGCAAGTTGCGATAAAGTACGTTGTGGCCACGGTACGAACTTGACGTCGAACTCATGTTGCTCCATCGTCGAGTGCCCCACCTGAGGAGCTCGCATGCCGACCATCTCCGTCAACGGCACGACCCTGCACTACCTCGACGAAGGACCCCGGGACGCCCCGGCGATCGTCTTCAGCCCGTCGATGTTCTTCGACGTCCAGATGTTCGCCGCGCAGGCCGAGGCGTTCTCCGACCGCTTCCGCGTCGTCCGTTACGACCACCGCGGCCAGGGCGACAGCGCCCGCCACCCGCGCGAGCAGCTCGACATGGACACGCTCACCGACGATGTGGTGGCGCTCATCGAGTCGCTCGGCATCGCGCCGGTGACGTTCGTCGGCAACTCGATGGGCGGGTTCGTCGGGCTGCGCCTGGCCGCGCGCCGGCCCGAGCTCGTCCGGTCGCTCGTC
Organism: Actinomycetota bacterium; assembly: GCA_005788585.1. Next base: position 3,608 of record SYBY01000035.1, read on the forward strand.
GCGATGGGGACGAGCGCGGACGTCGAGGAGCAGGCCGAGGCGATGGACGAGCTCATCGCGGCGCTCTCCGAACACGGCATGGAGCCGGTGCTCGACGGCGTCCTGCAGTTCATGATGGGCGACACCACGCTGACCGACCCGTCGCGCGCCGAGATCCTCGCCGACGTCACCGCGATGCTGCGCAGCCGGACGCCCGAGTACGCCGATGCGGCGTGGCACATCGCCCACCGCAAGGGCATCCTCGACGAGCTGCCGGGCATCACGGTCCCGGTGCTCGTCGTGGCCGGGACCGAGGACCACACGTACCCGCCGCCGAAGTCCCGGCAGATCGCGGAGCTGATCCCCGGGGCGCGGCTGGAGTACATGGAGCGCACCGGGCACGTGCACGCCAAGGAGAACCCCGAGGCGGTCAACGCGCTGCTCGAGCAGCACCTCGCGGAGCTGGCGGTCGCGGCCGGCTGACGAGGGTGCTGGTGTTCATGACTCGGCGGCCGGTGTGACCGCCGGCAGGCGCAGGAGCCGCCGGCCGCGCTCGGGCATCCACCAGTTCCAGCGGCCGAGCCACGAGACGGTGGCGGGGACGAGCAGCGTGCGCACGATCAGCGCGTCGATCAGGACGCCTGCGGCGAGTCCGGTGGCGAGCACCTGCAGGTCCGCCTCACCAGCGGTCGCCATCGCGGCGAACGCGAGGAAGACGATCAGCGCCGCGCTGGTCACGAGCCGCCCGGTCCCGGCCATTCCGCGCACGACCGCCTCGTCGGTGGTGCCGGTGCGGTCGTACTCCTCGCGCATCCGGGCGAGGATGAACACCTCGTAGTCCATCGAGAGCCCGTAGATGAACGCGAACACGATCACCGGCGCCCACGACAGCACCGATCCGGTGGGGTCGACGCCGAACAGCAGCTCGGTACCGACGCCGTGCTGCCAGACGAGCGTCATCACGCCCCAGGTCGCGAAGACCGACAGCAGGTTCATCGCGATCGCCTTCGCGGGCAGCACGATCGAGCGGAACGCGCGCGCGAGCAGCACGAACGTGACGACCGAGATCAGCACGAGCATCAGCGGGAAGGAGCCGTAGACGCCGTCGATGAAGTCCATCGTCTCCGCGGTGCCTCCGCCGACCGTCGTCGCCGGCTTTGCAGCGGCGGCGTCACGCACGGCATCGACCGACTCACGTCCGGCCTGCGAGTTGGTGTCACTGCGCGGGAAGACCTCGACGACCGCGTCTCCATCGGCGCGCCACGCGCCGCCCGGTGCGCTGGCGGCGCGGACGCCATCGACCGTCGCCATGCGGGCGGCCGTGTCGTCCGCGCGGGCGGCCGGGGTCAGGACCTCGATGGGCGCGAGCGGCGCGGCGCCGATGCCCGAGCGTTCGAGCTGCTCGAGTGCGGCCTTCGGGTCGCCGGTGCCGCCGAGGGATTGTGCTTCAGGGGTGCCGAGCAACATGCCCTGCGCGACGATGCACAGCGCGACGAGCACGGCTGTGCCGCCGAGCGCGGCGGCGACGCGGTGGCGGATGACCAGGCGCGCCCACGCGGCCCAGTGCCGCTCGGCGCGGTCGGTGCGTCGCAGCCGGCGGGCGTCGGCGACCGGCCCGACCGTCGCGAGTACGACGGGCAGCAGCGTCAGCGCGACGGCGACGGACACGAGCGGGATGAGCAGGCCGCCCAAGCCCATCGAGCGCAGGAACGGCACCGGCAGCACGAGCGCCGAGAGCAGTCCGATGGCCACGGTGGTGCCGCTGAACAGCACCGCGCGCCCGGCGGTTCCGGCGGCGTGAATAATCGCCTCCTCGTTGCTTGCACCGCGCTCTCGTTCCTCCCGCCAGCGCATGACGATCAGGAGCGCGTAGTCGATCGCGATACCGAGGCCGATCAGCGAGACGAGGAAGACGACGACCAGGTTGACCTCCGTCAGCGCGGTGAGCCCCCAAACGGCCAGCAGGGTGACCGGGATCGCGACGATCGCCATCAGCAGCGGTACGAGGGCGAGTGCGGACGCGAAGACGAACGCCAGCACGATCAGTGCCCCGACGCCGGCGATGAGTGTCTCGTTCAGGAAGCTGGGACCACCGCCCTCGCCTGGCGTCTCGCGGGCCAGCAGCGCGGCCCCCGTGAGCCGTACCTCGGCGCCGCCCACGCGCGCGTCGGCGGCGGCTTGCTCGGCGCTCGCGAGCGTCGCGTCACTGATCTCGTTCCCGCTCGGCCCGGCGTTGTCGACCACGGTCGACGGCGGATGCACGATCGCAAACGTGGTGCGACCGTCGTCTGAGACGTAGGCCGGCTCGGATGTGGAACCGAAGGACGCGACGCGAGCGCCGGGGACGGCGCGCGCGAGGTCCTGCTCGAGTGTCCGCAGGTCGGCGCGGACCGCCGGAGCGCTTGCCGTCGTTCCGGGTGGCAGCGTGACGACGGCGACGAGCGGCGGGGTTGCACCGCCCGAGTCGAAGCGACTGACGATCCGTTCGTTCGTGACGGTGCTCGCGCTGTCGGGCATGGTGAAGTCCTCGTTGAGCGCGTCGGTGACCTTCGCGGCGCCGTAGAACCCGACCAAGGTGAGCGCGAGCCAGCCGACCGCGACCAGGCGCTTGTGGGCGAGCACCCAGCCGGTGAGGCTGGCAAGCCAGCGCCCGGTGCGGTCGACCGGATGGGCGGAGATCGGTGTGGTTCGCATGACCGGGGATGCTGAGTCGGCCGCGGTCCGCGCGAAACGTCCGTTCGGCGGATCCTCGGTCTCCTCCCGCGGGAGGAGACGCCTCCTTCCGCGGGAGGTGTCCGGGCAGGGGGCGCGCCATTAGGCTCCGCCTGGTGTCGATGATCACGACCGCGCCGAGCTCGCGACGCCAACTCGCGCTCGACGCTGCGCTCACGGCTGCGGTGTTCGGATTCTCGGTCGCGCAGATGGCCACCCAGGCGTTCGGCGGCGCGAAGGCCGGCGCGACGGGCGGAGCCGACATGGTGGGCGTCTCCGCCTGCCTGCTCGTCGCGCTCCCGCTGCTGGCACGTCACCGGGCGCCGCGAGCGGCGCTGGTCGCGGTCCTCGGCGCCACGGTGGCGCTCGTCGCACTCGACTATGCCGTGCTGACCGCGCCCGCTCCGGCGTTCGTCCTCGCCACGCTCGCCGAGCGGGACCGGAGGAGACAGGACACCTTCTTGATCCTGATCGCCTGCAGCGCCGCCTTCGCGGCGTTTGTCGCCGCCGCCTGGGCTCACTTTGGGCCCGAGGCGGGCGACTACGCGATCACCGCGCTCCTGTGGGCGGGCGGCTGGGTCGTCGGTGATCGCCGACGCCTGGCGCGGCAGCGGGCCGCGCAGGAGCGGGAGCGCATCGTGCGCGAGCAGCGCCTCGCGGTCGCCGAGGAGCGGACGCGGATCGCTCGTGAACTCCACGACTCGGCCGGACACGCGATCAACTCGATCCTCATCCAAGCGGGAGCGGCGCGGGTCGTTCAGGACAGTCAGCCGGAGCGCAGCCGCGAGGCGATCGCGACCATCGAGGAGATCGCGCGCGAAACGATGCAGGACATCGACGCGATCCTGGGCGGACTGCGCGATGGCGCGCCAGCCGACCTGGAGCCGCTGCCCGGCATCGACCGCATCGCCGCGCTCGTCGACCGCCACCGGGCCGCCGGCCTGGACTTCTCGCTGCGCGACCGCACCAACCCTGAGCTGCGACTGCCGCCACCGATCGATCGCGCTGTCTATCGCATCGCACAGGAGGCGATGACCAACGCCGCGCGTCACGGCACCGGCGCCGCCGAACTGACGCTCGAGTGCCGCGACGGCGTGCTCACGCTCACCGTGGCCAACCCCGTCGCCGACGGCGCGCCCGCGCGAACCACGGGCGGCCACGGTTTGACCGGGATGCGAGAGCGCGCGGCGCTGCTCGGCGGCACGCTGGACGTCCGCCGCGTCAGTGACCACTTCGAGGTCCGCGCGACGCTGCCCCAAGGGCCGAGAACGCCGTGACCGACGCGAACGACGCGATCCGCGTGATGCTGGTCGACGACGACGACCTGGTCCGCCGCGGCCTGCGCCTCATCCTCTCCAGCGACCCGACGCTCGATGTGGTCGCCGAGGCCGAGGACGGCGACATCGCGCTGCGCCGCGCGCCACACCACCACCCTGATGTCGTGCTGATGGACGTCCGTATGCCGCAGATGGACGGCGTCACCGCGACCCGCGAGCTGATCGCACGGGTGCCGGACGCGCGGGTAGTCATCCTCACGACCTTCGACGAGGACGAGTACGTCGTCGGCGCGCTGCGCGCCGGCGCCAGCGGGTTCCTGCTCAAGCGCAGCACCCCCGAGGATCTGCTGCACGCGATCCACGTCGTCGCGCTCGGCGACGCGCTGCTCTCACCCGCGGTGACCCGACGGGTGATCGAGCGGGTGGTCGAGCAGCCGATCCTGAGCTCCTCCCGGGATCCTCGGCTTGCCGACCTCACGCCACGCGAACTCGAGGTGTTCCTGCTCATCGCCCAGGGGCGCTCCAACGCCGAGATCGCCGCCGCGCTGACCGTGGAGCAGACGACGGTCAAGAGCCACGTCCGCAACGTGCTGACCAAGGTCGGCGCACGCGACCGGATCCACGCCGTGATCCTCGCTTACGAATGCGGCGCGGTCTCCCCCGGAAGGCGAAGTGCGCCGTGACCCGGCGCGTGTCTCAGACCGCGACGAGAATCCCGAACCGCTCCCGCAGCTCCGCCGACGTCGCGGCGGCGCTGCGGTGCAGCACGCCCTCCATCCCGACCCGTGCCGCGCCCGCCAGGTTGTGCTCGAGGTCGTCGACCATGATGCACCGCTCGGCGGGCACGTCGAGCGCCTCGGCCGCCGCCGTGTAGATCCGCCGCGACGGCTTGCGCACGCCGAGCTGACCGGACACCACGACGACATCGGCGAGCGCGTCGAGGTCGAATCCCTCGTAGCAGTCGCGACCGAACGAGTTCGTCACGAGCGCCACCGGGTGGCCGCCGGCGCGCAGTGCCGCGACGAGCGCGAGCATCTCCTCGTCGGGCACCAGCCCAGCCTGGAGGTTGCGGATGAGGCCCGCGGGTTCCACCTCGGCGCCGTGGGCGGCCAGCCGCGCCGCGAACGCCGTCTCGAAGTCCTCGTCCTCCAGCCGCCCGCACTCGGCCTCCACGATGAGCTGGGCGCTCTCGGGGTCCTCGCGCAGCAGGCGCATCGGCAGGCCGGGGTCGCCCAGCGTCGCGCCGAACGCCGCGAACGCCTCGTGGACGCTGGTCGTCAGCACCCCGCCGAAGTCGACGAGGATCGCGTGCGGCGCACTCATGCGACCGCCGCCTGGAGCCGGCGCATCCCACGCAGCCAGCGGTCGTAGTCGCGGCCCTTGCGGGCATAGAACTCGAGCACCTCGGGGTGGGGGAGGATGAGGAACCGCTCGTCGCCGACCGCCTCCAGGACGACGTTCGCGACGTCCTCGGGCTCGAGCACGTCACCGGCGTGGGTGACGACGCGGGCGCCCATCTGCTGCGCGTCGTCGTCGGCGTCGATGCCGGCGTTGAGCATGTTCGTGTTCACGCCCATCGGGCACAGGCAGCTGACCCGCACGCCGTCGTCGCCGTAGGTGACCGACAGCCACTCGGCGAACGCGACCGCAGCATGCTTGGTCACCGAGTAGGGGACCGAGCCGATCTGCGTCAGCAGGCCGGCGGCCGACGCGGTCGAGACGAAGTAGCCCTCGCCGCGCTCGAGCCAGCCGGGCACGAGCAGGCGCGCCGCGCGGACGTGGGCCATGACGTTGACCTCGAGCGACAGGTGCCACTCGGCCTCGCTGCTGTCCAGCCCGAGCCCGGCGCCGACGCCCGCGTTGGCGAAGAACAGGTCGACGGGGCCCAGCGCGGCCTCGGTCTGCGCGATCAGCGCGGTGAGCGCCGCCTCGTCGGCGACGTCGGCGCCGATCCCGATCGCACCGTCGCCGAGCTGTGCGGCGGTCGCCTGCGCGCCCTCGCCGTCGAGGTCGACGGCGGCAACCCGGGCGCCCTCGGCGCCCAGCCGCAGCGCGATCGCGCGGCCGATGCCGCCCGCCGCGCCGGTGACGATCGCGGTCCGTCCCTCGACGTTCACGACGCCGCCACCGTGGTCATGGCCGACGCCCGCACCTCGTCGGCGTCGATCGCGCGCTTGAGCACCTTGCCGGTCGGCCCCTTCGGGAGCGCGTCGACGAGCTGCACCAGGCGCGGCACCTTGTACGCCGACAGCCGTTCCTTCGTCCACGCCTTCAGCGCCACGGGGTCGATCTCGGCGCCCTCGCGCGGCGCGATCACCGCGGCGATCTCCTCGCCGAGATGGTCGTCGGGCACGCCGATGACCGCGACCTCGACGATGTCCGGATGCTCGTAGAGCACCTCCTCGACCTCGCGGGGATAGACGTTGTAGCCCCCGCGGATGATGAGGTCCTTCAGGCGGTCGACGATGCGCACGTCGCCGTCCTCGTCCATGGTCCCGAGGTCGCCGCTGCGCAGCCAGCCTTCGACGAGCGCCTCGGCCGTCGCCTCCGGGCGGTTGTAGTAGCCCTTCATGATCACCGGGCCGGTGACGTAGACCTCGCCGACCTCACCGGTGGGGACCGGCTTGCCGTCGTCGCCGCGGATCTCGACCTGGCACTCCGGCAGCGCGATGCCGACGGCGCCCGTCTTGCGCTCGCGGTGGATGCCGTTGAACGTCGCGGCGCCCGTCGTCTCGGTCAGGCCGTAGCCCTCCAGGATCAGGCAGCCGAACCGGTCAGTGAACGCGCGCATGACCTCGGCGGGCAGCGACGCCCCGCCTGACGCGGCCAGGCGCAGCGACGTGAAGTCGTCGGGGCCGTAGTCGCCGGCGGCGTGGAGCATGGCGTTCCACATCGTCGGGACCCCGGCCATGAGCGTGAGCTCGTCGCGGCGCAGCATCTCCAGCATCGCGCCGGGCGTGAAGGGGGACAGCAGCGAGAGCGATGCGCCCGCCCGGATCGTCGTCCCCATGACCACCGCCTGGCCGAAGACGTGGAACAGCGGCAGGCCGGTGCCGAACCGGTCGTCGGGTGTGACCTCGAGGACCTCGGAGAAGATCCGCGCGCAGGCCAGGACGTTGCCGGTCGTCAGCTGCGCGCCCTTCGGCCGGCCGGTCGGGCCGGGCGGGTAGAGGATGGTGGCGGTGTCCTCCAGCGCGGCGTCGTGGAGGTCGGTGAGGGGTTCGCCAGACGACACCGCGGCGTCCGGCTCGAGTGTCCAGCAGGGGACGTCCTGCGCGGCCGCCGCGTCGGCCGGGGCCGAGCCGACCTCGTGCCAGACGACGACGAGCTTGCACTCCGCGTCGGCGATGACGTACTCGATCTCGGGCTTCGTGGCCATCGTGTTGACCGTGACCACCGCGGCGCCCGCAGCGTGCAGGGCGAAGTACGCGGCGGCGAACTCCGGCACGCTCGGTGCGCTGAGCAGCACCCGGTCGCCCGGCGCGATGCCCGCGGCGGCGACGGCGCCCGCGAACGCGGCGCTGCGCCGCTGCAGATCGCCATACGTCCAGGGGTCACCCGACCCGCGGAGGGCGATCCGGTCGGGATCGGTGCGGGCGTGCGTCCAAGCAGCCTCTGCGACGTTGGGCATTGCTCTCCTCCAGCGCGACGTTGTGACCAGGTGGTCAGGATCGACGGGCGATCCGGGCCGGTGCAGATAGGACTACTAGGACTTGAGCTTGGATTCAAGTTCGGTTACGGTCGACGGGACATTCGGGGAATGGAGA
>SYBY01000283.1 GCA_005788585.1 Actinomycetota bacterium
AACTGAATTGGCCTTTTGTCGGATCACGCGGTACAACTCGCGTCCGACCGACGAGCCAACTGTCCGGTCGGTCAGTGCGGATGTGTCCTGAGGGGGAAGGGTCGAACACCGCGCGGCGTCGGGGCCGCGCGGCGTCCGCCCGGCGGCGGACGCGCGATACTCCGCCGATGCGCCAGCTCGTTCTCACGTCCGTCATCGCCGTGTGTGTCGCGGCGCTCCTGCCGTCGGCCGCCGCCGCGAAGCGGTACGACATCCCCGCCACGATGGGTGACCAGCTCCCCGCGCTCGTCGAGGAGACGCCCGTCGGCGTCATGCTCCCGCAGTCGCTGCCCTTCGACTACAGCGGCCGGCTCTACGCCTCGACCGAGGTCACCGAGGGGGCCTGGTTCGTCTCGCTCGCCGGGGCCAAGGACTGTCGCGGCGCGAATGCGTGCACGCTCGGGACCCTCTCGGGGGTCCAGGGCGGCGAGCGCAACAACCGCATCCGCGTGCGGCTCTCCGACGGGAAGAACGGCTGGTACCGGCCGCTGTCGTGCGGCGGCTCCTGCGCGCCGCCGTCCATCGAGTTCGTGCGCAACAAGGTGCTGTACGGGATCCAGGCCAAGGTCTTCCAGCGCGGGAAGGGCGCCAAGCGGATCCTGACCGACGCCGCGAACTCCGCACTCGCCGCCGGACTGCGCTGACGCCGAGGGGCGGTTGCCCGCCGCCTGTTAAAGCTATAGCGTGTGCTTTTATGAGACCTCACGCGCTGCTCGCCTCTGCCGCCCTCGCGCTGCTGGCCCTCGTCCCGGCGCCTGCATCGGCTGCGGTCACCGTCGAGAAGGCGTCGATCCCCATCGAAGGTGGGCGCCTCGATGCGACCATCTCGCGGCCGGGGCCGGGCACGCGCCCCGCGGTCGTGGTCGCGGCGGGCCTCGGCGGCCTCTACTCGGGGAACCCCGCGAAGTACGCGAGCCGCTTCGTCGAGGCGGGTATGACGGTCGTCGGCTTCGACTACCGCCACTTCGGCGCGAGCACGGGCACGCCGAAACGCCTCATCGACCTGCGTAAGCAGCGTCGCGACTGGCGTGCCGCGATCGCGTTCACCAAGCAGCTGGCCGACGTGGACAGCTCCCGGATCGCGCTGTGGGGCACGTCGATGTCCGGCGGGCACGTCCTCTTCCTGGCCGCCGAGTACCCCGAGCTCCAGGCCGTGGTCTCACAGGTCCCGCACATGGATGGGCGCGGCGCGGCGGCACGGCAGGATCCGAGGACCTTCGCGGGCATCGTGGCACGCACGGCCCTGGACCTCGCCAGCGCCTCCGTCGGCGGCTCGCCGGTCCAGATCCCGCTCATCGGGCGCCCGGGCAGCACCGCGCTCATGACCGCCCCCGGGGCGTGGGAGTACGCCCAGCAGGCCTACGTCGGCACGGGCTGGGTCAACGCCGTGCCCGCGCGCGCGTCGCTGAGCGTCCTGGGCTACTCGCCGGTGCTGCAGGCCCGCGCGTCGAAGGTCCCGACGCAGATCATGGTCGCGACCGGTGACAAGGTGGCGCCGCCCGAGCCGGCCCGCCGTCTCGCCACCACGCTCGGGGCGGACTTCCTCGAGGTCGACACCGACCATTTCGGCGTCTACTCGGGCCCGATCTTCGAGACCATGGTCGCCCGGCAGACGGCGTTCCTGCGGGCTCGGCTGGGTCTCGCCCCGGCCGGCTGAGCAGGGCCGGCGCGCCGCTGTCGCGGAGCGCTGGCAGGATTGGCGCCCATGGCCGGACCGAAGCGCCAGATCGAGCGGGACAGCGGCACGCAGCAGGTGTACAAGGGCACGCGACCGGGAGGCCGCAGCGCCCGCGTGCGCGCCGCCGTGCTCGCCGCCGCAGCCGCCGAGCTGCAGGACCACGGCTACGACGGCTTCTCGTTGCCGCGCGTGGCCGAGCGCGCCGGGGTGGCGCTGACGACGGTCCACCGGCGCTGGGGCACGAAGGCCCGGCTCATCGCCGACATCTTCGCCGACGTCACCAGCGTCGCGGTCCCCGAGCCGCAGGGCGCCACGCTGGAAGAGGACCTGCGCACGCTCGCCGCCGGGGTCGCCGCGTCACTGGAGAACCCGATGTTCGTCACGCTCCTGCGCAGTGCGTTCGTTCTCCCCGACGAGGAGCTGGCCGCGGTGCGTGAGGCGTTCTGGGCGACGAGGTTCGCGGTCGCCGAGTCGGTGGTCGGCCGGGCCGTCGCGCGCGGCGAGCTGCCGGAAGGGACGAACGGGTGGTCGGTCGTCGAGCGGGTGCACGCGCCGATCTGGATGCGCCTGCTGATCACCGGTCTGCCCGTTGACGGCGCCTACATCGACGAGCTGGTGCGCAACACGCTGGTGATCGCCGGCCGCGACGGCTGATCAGGGGTGCGCGGCGGCGTCGAGGGTCGCCTTCAGGCGGGCGACCTTCCACATCAGCGCCGGGCGCTCGCGGTGCGAGATCGCCGTCGGGACCCCACGGCGCGCACGGTCGATGAGCACGACGTTGCCGACGGTCCGCTCGGGGCTGTCCCACCGGCCCCAGGGTTCCAGCGCGAACTCGTCGCTCAGGACGATCTCCGCTGCGGTCTCGTCGATGGTGCGGCCCTGCGCTAGGAGCCGCGTGGCGCGCGCGGTGAGCCACGACCAGTAGCGGTCGAGCTGCGCGACCTCACCGAGGCCGCCGACCGGGCCGTGGCCGGGGACGATGACCTCGGGCTCGAGGCCGGCGAGGACGTGCAGCGCGGCCTGCCAGGACGAGACCGGGCCGCTCCAGCCGTTCGGCGTGACGCCGACGAAGAGCAGGTCGCCCGCGAAGACCGCGGCGACATCGGGCACGTGCACGATCGTGTCGCCCGCTGTGTGTGCGGGTCCCAGCCGGTGCAGGTGCAGCTCGCGGCCGCCGGTGTCCATCTCCAGCCGGCGGGCGAAGGTCCTGTCCGGCGTGCGGATGTCGATGCCCGAGAAGTCGAACGGGGCGAGCATGCCGTCCAGGTACGCGCCGAAGCGCCTCGGCGGCCCCACGCCGAACCGGCTGAGCAGGCGCACGCCGAGTTGCGCGCGCCGCAGGCTCGCGGGGTTCTCGTGCGCGAGGTCCTCCGCGGCGTGGTCCGAGCAGATGAACTCGGCGTCAAGCAGGAGCTGCAGGCCGTGGACGTGGTCGCCGTCGGCGTGGGTGGCGATGACGGTGCGGATCGGCGTGTCCACGCGCCTGGCGATCGCCGCCAGCATCCGCTGCGTCAGGCGGAGATCCCACGCGGTGTCGATGAGCACCGCCTCGTCCGCGCCGACCACGAGGCCGCAGTTCGATTCGCTCCAGTCCCCGTTGGGCTGCAACCACGCGTACGTGCCCGGTGCGACCTCGGTCAGCCCGCCTGCGAACCGGGCCGGCGCGCCGCGCAGCGTCCCGACCGCCCCGCTCACGTCGCGATGCGGTTGGTGAGCGTCCCGACCCCGTCGAGCTCGAGGTGGACCTCGTCTCCCGGCTCCAGGAACCGGTCCAGCTCCAGGCCGCAGCAGCCCGCGAGCGTGCCCAGCGAGATGACCTCGCCGGGGATGAGGCGCTCGTCGGCCGCGATGTGGGCGATCACGTCATCGAGGGAGTGGATCGCTCCGGCCGTCGACCCCTCGCACCAGAGCTCGCCGTTGACCTCGACGCGGCCCGTGACGCGGTCCCACCGGGGCAGGATCTCGTCGGCCGTCACGAGTACGGGTCCCATCCCGGTGGCGAACGACTTCGCCTTCACGACGCCGCTGAACGGACTGCGCCGCTCGTCGAGGAACTGCACGTCGCGTGCGCTGAAGTCGTTGATGACGGTGAACGCGCCGATGACGTCCTCGGCGCGGGGCGGGCCGTCCGTCGCCGTGTCCCACGGGCGGGTGACGATCGCGCCGAGCTCCAGCTCGAAGTCCAGGAAGGACGACACCGCAGGCCGGCGCACGATCGCCCCGTCGGGGACGAAGGTCGTGTGGCTGCCGAAGTAGAACTGCGGCACCTCGTAGAAGCGGGGCGCGGGCTTCAGCGCCGGGAAGGTCCGGCGCGTCACGCCCTCGTAGGCGCCGATCGCCCAGCTCGCCGGTTTCGGCATGAACCGGCGCACCATCGTGCGCGCCGCGCGGGTGTAGTGCTCCTCGACGACCATCACGCCGCGGAACGACGTGGGGTTGAAGGGGAGGCCGGTGGGCGCGCCGGTCTTCGGTCCCGTCGCGAGCTGGGCGGCGGCGCGCGCCCTGGCGTCGGGACCCGCGCCGAGGAAGGTCAGTGGGTGGTCGTCTCCGGGGACGCCGATGGCGACCCAGGCGTTCCGCTCAGGGCTCCAGGCGGTGAGTGAGCCGTCTGCCATGCCGATGTGCATGAGCAGAGTCAATCACAAAAGCAACAGGTATAGCTATAACTACCCGATCACCTGGCGAACCGGCGCTGTAGATCCCCGTGCGGGATCGTCTCGCGGGTGAAGCCGAAGGTCCCGTCTTCGAGCATCTCGCGCCCGGCGCGCTCGACGTAGGCCAGCGCGGCACGGGCGAGGCTCCCACCGACGCTGACGCGCGCGACACCGAGCGCGCCGAGCGCCGCGACGTCCGGCGACGCGCCGGTCAGGCCGGCCACGACGTTGAGGGGTGCGTCGATGGCGGACGCCAGGCGCCGGATGTCCTCGGCGTCGTCGACGCCCGGCACGAAGATGCAGTCCGCCCCGGCCGCGACGTAGCGCTCGGCGCGAGCGAGGCTGTCGTCCAGGGCGTCGTCGACCGGGGCGAGGTAGCTGTCGATCCGGGCATTGAGGACGAACGTCCCCGCGGGCGCCGCGTCCCGTGCCGCCTCCAGGCGGGCGGCCGCCGCGTCCGGCGTGAAGAGCCCTGCGCCCGGGCCGGGTCGCGCGTCCTCGATGTTCGCGCCGACGGCGCCCGCGGCGGCGGCGGCCGAGACGGTTGCCGCCACGTCCGTCGCATGCTCGCCGTACCCGGCTTCGAGATCGACCGTCACGGGGCAGTCGACGGCGGCGATGATCTGAGCCGCGTGCTCGAGCGCTTCGGCCCGGGTCAGCGACCCGTCGGGCCGGGCGAGGCTGAACGCGATGCCTGCACTCGTCGTCGCCAGAGCGGCGAAGCCGACCTGCTCGAGGACCCGCGCGGACCCGGCGTCCCACGCGTTGGGGAGCACGAGCGGGGCCGATCCGTGGTGCATCGCGAGGAAGCGCTGGGCGGGGTGCATGGAGCGGACCGTACCCCGGCGTGCGGAGTAGACGCGCGGGGCGGCTGGGCCGCCCCGCGCTGGTTCCCGACCGACCGTCAGGAAGACTTGATGGTGAACGTCGTCTTGGCGGGCGCCGACGTCTTGCCGTCGGTTCCCCTCGCCGTGGCGGTCACCTGGTAGCGCCCGGGCCGGAGCGAGCGCTTCGCCGTGATCCGGCCCGCGAACCGGACGCGGTAGTCACCGGCGGCCGCAAGCTTGACGCTGAACGAGCCCGGGACCGTCGTGTAGCGGACGCACCGCTTCTTCGCGGCGTTCCGTCGCGTCCGCTTGACGCACGAGCGACCCACCTTGCGCCCCGCGGTGCCCTTGGCGAAGCGGAAGCGCACCGTCGCGGGCCTGTCGACCGAGAACCGCAGGTGGGCGCCGCGCGTGCTGCGGGTCAGGGCGGGGAGGAGGGCGCCGCGCTTGAAGACCCGCGAGGAGACCTTGAGTTTGGTGAGCGCGACCGTGGTGTTGACCGTGGGCGGCGTGGTGGTGGTGGGGGGCTGGGGCGTGGGGGCCGGCGTGGGCGTCGGCGTGGCGGCGGGCGCCTCGACGCCGGTGATGCGGGCGACCTTCTTGGCCGTCTCCAGGCCGACCCACAGGGTGTTGCCGGCGCCCTTGGTGATGCGGCGCGGGCCGGATGCGGCCGAGAGCGGCAGCGTCGTGAAGGCGCCGTCGGCCGTCACACGGGCGACGTCGTTGGCGGCGAAGCGGGCGATCCAGTAGGCGCCGTCGTTGGCGTAGGTGATGCCCTCGGGATCGGCGCCGGGCATGACGGCGCCGCCAGTGACGGAGGTCGGGCCGAGGGCCGCGCCGCCGTTGAGGAAGCCCATGTCGCGCGGCTTGGCGGCCGGCGAGGTGAACGCGATCTGGTTGCCGGGGCCCGCCGCGACCTGGCGCGCGCCGTTCGTGTTGTCCGTGTCGACGGAGGTGAACGAGTGCGCGCCGGCCGTGGTGACCCGCGTCACGCGCTGGGTGCCGAAGCTGGCGAAGTAGAGCGCGCCATCGCCGCCTGCGGCCACGCCTTCGGGAATGCCCATGCCGGGGACGGGCACGGCCGTCGCGACGCCGTTGGCGGGGTTGATCTTGATGGCCTCGTCCGTCCCGCCGGTCCACAGGTTGTTGTCGCTGCCCAGCGTGATCGCCTTCGAGTTCACACCGGCGGCGGCGAAGTTCTCCGCGCCCGCCGGGTTGGACGGCAGGAACCGCGAGACCGCCGCGGTGCGCGTCACCCACAGGTAGGTGCCGTCGCTGGCGATGCCCGTCGCGTCCTGGAGGTTGGCGACGTTGTAGCCGGTCACCGTGCCGTCGGGCGTGATCTTCGCGATGTCGTCGCCGTTGGACGCGCCCTGGATCGGCACCCAGACGTTGTTGTCCGGGCCGAGGGCCAGGTACTTCGGCTGCCCGTCGCCCGGCAGCGCGAACTCACCGGCGACGGCCGGCGCCGCGGCGGCTGGGCCCGCGGCGGCCAGTGCGGCGGCGAGCGATGCACCAGCGACGGCGGCGATGCGAAGACGGCGGTTGGTGGACACGGCGGACTCCTGAAGGTCGGGGTGGACGCCCCACCGGCCGGCGCGCCGGGGGGAGCGCGCCGGGGTGGGGTGTGATCGACATGGTGGCCTGCCCCGGCGCCGCGGACTGTCGGCTCCGCGACACAAGGGGTGTCAGGTCAACCGCAGAGGCCGTCGTGAGTTACGCCGGTGTCGCGTTCACCGGATATGTCACGGAGAACTCGACAGCGGCGTCAGGCGCAGCCCACGATCCCGCCGTCGACCGGGATCACCGCGCCGGTCAGGTACGCGCCCGCCCGCGAGGCGAGGAACAGCGTGGTGCCGACGATGTCGTCCTCGCCGCCGATCCGGCCGAGCGGCACCGTCGAGGCGACGGCCGCGCGGCCCTCCTCGCTGTCGAGCATGAACGCCGTCATCTTCGATTCGAACGGCCCCGGGGCGATCGCGTTGACCGTGATGTGCTCGCTCGCCAGCCGCTTCGCGAGGTGCCGCGTGAGCATGTGCACCGCAGCCTTGCTCGCGCTGTAGCTGTAGTTCTCGGTCATCGGGACCCGCAGGCCGTCGACCGAGCCGATGTTCAGCACGCGCGCGGGGTTGTCCGCCGATGCCGCTGCGCGCAGCGGGCCGAGCAGGTCCTGCGTGAGGTTGAACATGCCGCGGACGTTGGCGTCCATCACGCGGTCCCACGCCGCGTCGGGGAAATCGCCGAGCGGCGCGCCCCACGTGGCGCCGGCGTTGTTGACGAGCAGGTGCAGCGCGGGGACGCGCTCGGCCACCGCCGCCGCGAGCGCCGCGGCGCCGTCGGCCGTCGACACGTCGGCGGGGATCGCGCTCGCCGTGCCGTGCTGCGACAGCTCGGCGACGGCGGCCTCGCAGGCGTCCGCCTTGCGTGAGGAGATGATGACCTCGGCCCCGGCCTGCGCGAGGCCGCGGGCGATCATCAGGCCGACGCCGCGCGACCCACCGGTCACCAGCGCCGTGCGGCCGCGGACGGAGAAGAGCTCGGGAAGGGACATGCGCGCGACCCTACCCAACGGTCGGAAGCTCCGCGCGCGGAACACGCACGATGCAAGATTCCCAACATGGTCAGCGTCTGCGGAGGATTTCCGGCGGGTGCGGTATACCTGGTTCCGGGGTCTTGTGCCGCACGTCCTGCGCTCACTTTTTCTGACTGTCTGGGTGCTTGTCGCTCTGGTGGCAGCACCCGGCGCCGCGCACGCGGCGACGCTGCCCTCCGGGTTCTCCGAGCGGGCCCTCGTCGGCGGGTTGAGCATGCCCACCGCCGCGGCGTGGACGCCGGACGGCCGGATGCTCATCGCCGAGAAGGAGGGCGTCGTCAAGCTCGTCGCGCCCGGGGAGACGACGGCGCGCGAGATTCTCGACC
The DNA here is from genome assembly GCA_005788585.1 of Actinomycetota bacterium. The sequence continues at coordinate 8,118 of SYBY01000283.1, forward strand.
TGCGCTCGATCGTCCACAGCTACTGGGACCGCGGCCTGCTCGGGCTCGCCGTCGACGGTCAGTTCGCCACCAACCCGTACGTCTACCTGCTCTTCACCTACGAGCTCCAGCCGGGGAACCCCGACCGGTTCGGCGAGATGGTGTCCCAGCTGCGCCGCTACCGCCTGACCGCGGCGGGAGAGCTCACCGAGCCGCGGGTGCTGCTGGGCTCGTACGTCGCCGGGCTCTGCCCCGCGCCGTCGAACGTCGTGGACTGCATCCCGTCGGAGGGCGACTCGCACTCGATCGGCAGCGTGCGGTCGGCCCCCGACGGCACGCTCTACGTCGGCTCCGGTGACGGCGCGAGCTATTCGCTCGTCGACCCGCTGGCGCTGCGCACGTACGACGAGCAGAGCCTCGCCGGGAAGATCGTGCGGATCGACCGCGAGGGCCGCGGCCTGCCGGGGCACGCGTTCTGCCCGGCCGAGACCGACCTGGCGAAGGTCTGCACGAAGCTGCACGGGAAGGGCTTCCGCAACCCGTTCCGCTTCGAGCTGCTCCCGGGCGACGGTGGCCTGGTGGTCGGCGACGTCGGCTGGGCCGAGCGCGAGGCGGTCGACGTCCTCCGCAGCGCGGGCGGGAACTTCGGCTGGCCGTGCTACGAGGGCTCCGGGCGCACGAGCGGCTACGCGGCGCTGGCGGCCTGCTCGGCCGAGTACGCGAAGGAGGGGACGCCGCTCGCTGCGCGCGGCCCGGCCTGGTCCTACACGCGTGAGGGCCAGGAGGGCGCCGTCATCGGCGGCCCGATGCTGACGGGCACCCGGTATCCCGACGGCTACGCGGGGGATGTCTTCGTCGCCGACTACGCGCAGCAGTGGGTCAAGCGCCTGGAGCTCGACGGCTCCGACCGCGTCACCTCGGTCACGACGTTCGCGACGGACTGGTCGGGCGTGCAGCTCCTGCAGACGCCCGCGGGCGAGCTGGCGTATGTCTCGTTCGGGACCGGCGAGCCGGGGACGGGGTCGGTGCGGGCCATCTCCTACGGCGAGGGCAACCGCAAGCCGACGGCCGTGGCGGCTGCGACTCCCGCCAGCGGGGGCGCCCCGCTCACTGTGCGCTTCAGCGCGGCGGGGTCGACCGATCCCGATGGGGACACGCTCACGTACCGCTGGACCTTCGGCGACGGCAGCCCGGCGACGGCGCAGGCCGCGCCCGAGCACGTGTACGCGGCGCCCGGGACGTACACGGCGACGCTGACCGTCGACGACGGCCGCGGCGAGACCGCGACGGACACGGTGACGATCACGGTCGGCAACGACCCGCCGGTGCCCCGCATCACAGCGCCCGCCGACGGCGCGACGTTCCGCGGCGGCGAGATCATCGACCTCGCGGGGACCGCGACCGACCCTGAGACCGGCGACCTGCCCGGTGAGGCCCTCTCGTGGCGGGTCACGCTGCACCATGCCGGGCACACCCACCCCATCGTGCAGGTGGCCGGCGCCGAGGACGCGCGCTTCCGCGCCGTGCAGGACCACGACGCCGACAGCTGGTACGAGATCGAGCTGACCGCCACCGACCCCGCCGGCCTCTCCGCCAAGCGGACCGTCGAGCTGCGGCCGGAGACCTCGGCGCTGCGCATCGAGAGCAGCCCGGCCGGGGCGCCGGTGACGTACGCGGGCCGTGCGCGCACCGCGCCGTACGCGCAGGACGCGGCCGTCGGCTTCCGCACGTCGGTCTCCGCCGCCGAGCGGTTCGTCCGCGAGGGCCGGCTCTGGGAGTTCGACGGCTGGTCCGACGGCGGCGCGCGCCTGCACGACCTCACGATCACGGCCGACGACCTCACGCTGACCGCGGCGTATCGCGACGCCGGTCCCGCGGTCGGCGCGCTGAAGGCCACGGCGGCGAGCACGGCGTTCGGCAACGTCGCGGCGGGGGAGGCGGCGACCCGCACGGTGACCCTGCGCAACACGGGCACCCGCGAGGTGACCATCACGGGATCGAGGCCGCCCGGCGGCCAGTTCGCCCTCGACGCGCCGCTGGACACGGGCACCGTCGTCCCCGCCGGGGGAGAGGTGTCGCGCACCGTACGCTTCACGGCGACGGAGCTCGGCGAGGTCCAGGCGCGCTGGCGGGTGACCGCCGACGACGGCAGCATCGTCTCAGCGGACCTCACGGCGGCCGGGATCATCCCCGGCCAGGCGGCGACGGGCTGGCGGCGCAACGGGGCGGCCCGGCTGGTCGACGGCGCGCTGGAGCTCACGCCGGCGACCGCCAACCAGCGCGGCACCGCGTTCTGGCCCGCGCCCGTCGACGCGCGGCGCCTGGACGTGACCTTCGACGCGCTGCTCACCGGCGGCACCGGC
>SYBY01000284.1 GCA_005788585.1 Actinomycetota bacterium
AGGGCAAGGACCTGTTCGTGCACCACACCGCGATCGGCGGCAGCGGCTTCAAGACGCTCGCCGAGGGCGCGAAGGTGTCGTACGACGCCGCCCAGGGCCCCAAGGGCCCGAACGCTGAGAACGTTCAGGTCATCTAGACCCACCAGTTCTTCGCAGGACCGACGGCCCGCCATCTGGCGGGTCGTCGTCGTTCTGGGGCCGCTCAGGGGCGGGAGACCGGCACGCCCACGAGCCCGGCCAGTCCGGCCTGCGCCTCGTCCCGGGTGTGCAGCATCCGCTCCGTGACCATCGCCGTGGCGATGATCAGGAGGTCGGTGGCCTTCGCCAAGCGGCGTGCCGCGCGCGCGGCCGCCAGCACCGCGCCGTACGCGTCTGCGACGGCATCGTCGACCGGGATGGCGACGAACGCGCTGCGAATCGCGGCCAGCCGCGCGGCCCGCGCGTCAGCAGTCGCGGCGCCGCGCGCGAGCAGAACCCCGGCGCGCAGTTCGCCGAGCGAGACCACGGAGATCGCGGCAGTCGCGGGCAGATCCATCGCGCCCGCGTCCTCAGCGGCGGCGATCAGCACGCTCGTGTCGAGCAGGTGACCGCTCACGTCGCGGGCCAGGATCGCCGACCGGCGCCTCGGCCTCGTCGAGCTCGCGTGCCAGATCCGCGTCGATCGGGGTCGTGAGGATCCGCCGCAGCGTCTCGCGATCGACGTCCTCCCGCGGACCCTCGGCTGGCCCGAGGCGCGCCACAGGGCGTCCGCGCACCGTCACCGTGAACGTCTCCCCCGCCTCCGCCGCGCGGAGGATCGCGCCGATGTTGTTGCGCAGCTCGCGTTGGGGGATCCTCCGGTCCGCCATCTGCTACGGACCGTAGCACTCACCCGTGCCCGCGCCGCCGCGCCCGCCGCTCCGCCCGGTTGCGCGGCTCGAGCCCGGCGTCGTGGTCCATCAGCAGGATCTCCTCCATCAGCGTGTCGACCGCGTCGGCGGCCATGCGCGCGCCGATGTGGACGTCCTCCTGCGCGTAGCGGTCGGTCAGCGGCTCGAGCGTGCCGCGGACGAGCCTGGTCAGGATCGCCGTGATCTCGCTGTGCGAGGGCGCGGTCGGCGCGGTCGCCATGTGATGGACGATCTGCGTGGACGCCGACGTCCAGCTGACCAGCGCGGCGGTCAGGACGTCGAGGGCGTGCGGGGCATCGATGTCGGTCATGCCCCTTCTAGGCCCCAGCCCGGAACATTCGCCCCCCGACCGCCGTCAGGCCTGCGCGTCGCGCCATGCTGGGAGACTCCGGGCATGAGCGTCGGGCTCCGCCTGGCAGACCTCCTCGGAGGCCTGTCGATCGCCTGTGATCTCGGGTTCGGACTGCCGCCCGAAGAGGCCATGCGCTCCAGCATCCTCGCCGCCGGGCTGGCCCGCCGCACCGGTTTCGCGGAGCCCGCCGTCGCCGACGCCTACTACACGGCGATGCTCATGCACGTCGGGTGCAGCGCGCTCTCGCACGAGACGGCGCAGGCCTTCGGCGACGAGCACCGCGTCCTGCGGACGATCGCTGGTGTGAACGTCGCGGACCCCGAGGAGGTCGCCGGCGTCGCTCTGCCGATGGTGCTCGAGGGCAAGAGCCCGGCCGAGCGCGCCCGCATCCTGCGCTTCATGGACACCCCCGAGGGACGGCGCTTCGGGCACGACTTCGATGTCGGCAGCTGCGAGGTGGCGAGCGCGACCGGCCGGCGCGTCGGTCTCGGCCCGGGGGTCGAGCGGGCGCTCAGAGAGTGCGTCGAGTGGTGGAATGGCGAGGGCCCGCCCGACGGGCTCGCAGGCGAGGAGATCGCACCCGCCGCCCGGGTGGCGCGTGCCGCCGCCGACGCCGTGCGCCTCGACGCGATCGGGGGGACCGACGCCGTCGTCGCCGGACTGCGCCGCCGCGCAGGGGTGCTACTCGATCCCGAGGTGGTCGCCATCCTGATCGCGGACGCCGACGAGCTGCTCGCACCCACCCGGTCCGGCGACCCCCGTGAGCAGATGCTCGCCGCCGAGCCGGGACCGGCCGTCGGGATCGATCCCGCCGAACTGGGGGCGGTGGCCGAGGCCTTCGGCGATCTGGCCGACCTCAAGACCCCGTGGACCCATGGCCATGCGACCGGCGTGGCCCACCTCGCCGAGCGCGCGGCCGTGAGCCTGCGCCTCGACGCGCAGACGACGGGACGCCTGCGGCTGTCGGCGCTTCTCGCCGACCTCGGCCGCGTGGCGGTCACGAACGTGATCTGGGAGAAGCCCGGGCCGCTCACCGCCGCGGAGTGGGAGCAGGCACGGATGCACTCCTACTACACGGAGCGCATCCTGGCCACGTCGGAGGCGCTCGCCCCGGTGGCGCGCGTCGCGGGGATGCACCACGAGCGGCTCGACGGGTCGGGGTACTTCCGAGGGTGCTCCGGCCACGACCTGCCACCGGCAGCACGCGTCCTCGCGGCGGCTGACGCGTTCCACGCGATGACCCAGGACCGGCCGCACCGCGACGCGCTCGGCGCCGAGCAGGCGGCGGACGAGCTCCGGCGGGAGGCGCGGGCCGGGAAGCTCGACGGCGACGCCGTCGCCGCGGTGCTCGACGCCGCCGGCGCCCAGCCCCGCGGCAGGCGGCCGAGCCTGCGTCCCGCCGGCCTCTCCGAGCGTGAGGTCGAGGTCGCGCGGCTCGTCGCGGCGGGCTGCTCGAACCCGGAGATCGCCGAGCGGCTCGTGGTCTCACGGCGGACCGCCGAGCATCACGTCCAGAACATCTACGCGAAGATCGGTGTGTCCAGTCGCGCCGGGCTCGCGCTGTTCGCCCACGAGCACGAGCTCATCGACGGGCAGGGAAAGATGGGTAGGCCTACCGATGTTCCGTGAGGCCGGCCGGGCCAGGCTGTGCCCATGTCCATCGATCTGAACCACACACTGGCGGGCTCCGGCGATCCGGTCGTGCTCGTGCACGGCAGCTGGTCCGACCACACCGTCTGGGACCTCGTCGCGCCCGAGCTGGCGCGATCGTTCACCGTCATCACCTGCGACCGGCGCGGCTACGGGGCGAGTCCCGGCGGACGGCCCGCCGCGCTTCGCGACCAGGAGGACGATCTCGCGCGGCTGATCGAGCGCCTGGACCGCGGACCGGTGCATCTCGCGGGGACCTCGTTCGGCGGGTCCATCGCCCTGGGACTGGCGGCTCGCCGGCCGGACCTGGTGCGTGCGGTGGTCGCCCACGAGCCGCCCCTCGCCGGCCTGGTCGAGGCGAGCCCGGACATCCAAGCCGCGGTCGCGACCGTCGACGAGGTCATCGCCCGCATCGACGCGGGCGACGCCGGGGGTGCTGCACGGCAGTTCGTCGAGGAGGTCGCGCTCGGCCCCGGGGCCTGGGAGCTGCTGCCTCCACCCATGAGAGCGATGATGACCGGCTCCGCGGCCGCCTTCCGCGACGAGCAGCGCGATCCCACGTGGAACCGCATCGCACCGGACGCACTCGGGGACATCTCGTGCCCGGTGACCCTCACCCAGGGAGACACGAGCCCGGCCTGGTTCCCGCTCATCGTCGCGCGGGTGGCCGAGCTCGTGCCCCATGCGGACGTCCACGAGTACCCCGGGGCGGGTCACGCGCCGCACGCGACCCATCCGGCCGACTGGTGCGCCCATGTCAGCGGCGTGTTCGGTCTGCGCGGCGCGATGCGCTGACCGGCGGTGCCCCGCCTCGACGTGGGCGGGTGATCACAGAGGCCCCGCACGCGCGGGGCCTCCCGTGACCTTCAAGCGGAGGGGGAGAGATTCGAACTCTCGGTACGGGGGTTACCCGCACAACGGTTTTCGAGACCGCCCCGTTCAACCACTCCGGCACCCCTCCATCGCGCACCAGAACGGGCGCCGAGCAAGGGTAGCGGCACCCCGCTCTGGACGCACACATGACCATGACGACCATGTTCTGGACGAATGGCCGGGGCGACACCTCACGCCCGGAGGAGTACCTTCGATGCAGGCGAACGACACGACGGGCGACGGACCGCCCGCCACTCGCCTCCCCCCACGGACGATCTCTTGACCTCGCGCACCATTCTTCGCCTGCTTGCCCTGCCCGGGGTGTGCGTCCTCGCCGCGGTGGCGCCCGCCGCCGCGGCGGCGGCGCCCGCCCCGTGCGTCAGCTCGACGCCGGCCGTCGTGACGCTCGCCGACGCGCCCGCCGACGCCGAGGCCGGCGCGCCCGAGGTCTCCGGCGTCCGCGCCGCCGTGAACGCCGACTGCACCGTGAGCGTGCGGCTCACCGTCGACAACCGCGACGCGCTGCGGCCCGACGACGCCCTCCTCGTCTACCTCGACACCGACGGCAATCCCGCCACCGGCGCGCAGAGCTTCGGCGGCGCCGACAGCGGTGTCGGCCTCGTCGCCGACGAGGACGGGCCGGGCTACCTCGCCCTGCTCGGGCGCTGGGACCCCGCCGCCGAGTCGATCGACTTCGAGAACGCCACCGAGCTGGACATCAGCCCGGCGGGCTGGTTCGGCTTCACCGCCGGGATGGGCGAGCTCGGCGTGCGCGCGGGTTCGACGCTCGGCATCTCCATCGCGGCGCTCGCCGAGCCCGACGGCGAGATCGCCCTCGACTTCGCGCCGGACGACGAGGGCGGGACCCTCGCGCTGCCGATCGCCTTCAGCACCACGGCCACCGCCGCCCCGGGCACCACCGGGACCACGACGGCGCCGAGCGGCCGCGACCGCATCGTGCGGCGCACCTGCAAGGTGCCGAAGACCAAGGGCCGCACCGTCGCCGCCGTTCGCAAGGCGCTGCGGGCCGCGGGCTGCCGGGCCGGCCGGACGCGCGCCCGCTACGGCACGACCGTCCGCAAGGGCCGCGTCGTCGCGACCCTGCCCGCGGCGGGCAAGCGGATCGCGGCAACGCGCCCGGTCACGATCCTCGTCTCGCGCTAGCGCCCCCGCCGCGCGGCGAAGAACGCGCGCAACAACGCGGCACATTCCTCGCGCAACAGCCCGCCCGCGACATCCGGGCGGTGGTTGAACCTCGGCTCGTCGAGCACGTCGATGACGCTGCCGGCCGCCCCGGCCTTCGGGTCCTCGGTGCCGTAGACGACCCGCGGCACGCGCGCGAGGACAATCGCTCCGGCGCACATCGCGCACGGCTCCAGCGTGACGTACAGGACCGATTCCAGCACCCGCCAGGAACCCAGCGTGCGCGCCGCCTCGCGCAGTGCGAGGACCTCGGCGTGCGCGGTCGGGTCCTCACGCAGCTCACGTTCGTTGTGTCCCGCGCCGATGACCTCGCCATCGTGCACGACCACCGCGCCGATGGGCACGTCATCATGTTCCAGGGCACGCTCCGCTTCGCGGATCGCGAGCCGCATGAAGTGC
>SYBY01000285.1 GCA_005788585.1 Actinomycetota bacterium
CCACCTGATCCGGGTCAGCGAGGTCATCGACGCCCAGCGCGACCTGCTCGCGGGCGCCATGGACCTCTACCTGTCGACGGTGTCCTTCCGGCAGGGCGAGATCAACAAGCAGCTCACCCTCATCGCGACGATCTTCCTGCCGTTGACGTTCATCACGGGGTTCTTCGGCCAGAACTTCGGCTTCATGGTCGCGGACCTCATCCGCGGCCCCGCGTCGTTCTGGGTCTTCGGGGTGGGCAGCCTCGTGGTCTCCGGCCTCGGGCTGTTCTGGTGGTTCCGGCGCCAGGGGTGGGCCTAGTCACGCGGCCCACCCCGCGGCTGGACGGCGTCAGTGCGTCGACGTCTGATCGACCTCGCCGCGCCACGCGCCGGTCTCGCCGCCCGGGCCGCGCTCCTCGACGAGCTGCTTGAAGCGCTCGAGGTCGCCCTTGACGCGGCGCTTGGTCAGGCCGAGCGCGTCGCCGGTCTTCTCGACCACGCCCTCGGGCTCGACGTCCATCTGCAGCATGATCCGCGTCTGGTCCTCGCCGGTCCGGTGGAACGTCACCACGCCCGCGTGCTCGGCACCCTCCTGGGAGTTCCAGGCGATGCGCTGGTCCGGGGTCTGCTCCGTGATCTCGGCATCGAACTCCTTCGTGCGGCCGGCGACGGTCGTGCGCCACCGGGTGTGGGTGTCGTCGATCTGGCGGACCTCGTCGACCCCCTCCATGAACCTGGGGAACTCCTCGAACTGGGTCCACTGGTCGTACGCCGTGCGGACCGGCACGGCGACGTCGATGCTCTCCTCGATGGTCGACATGGTGTCTCCTCGGGTCGGGTCCGTCGCCCGTACCCGGACACCGCCGAGGTGACGCCAAACCGGCGCGTCACCGCTCGCCGTCAGGTGGTGGCCTCCACGGCCTCTTCGGCATCCTCCTCGGCGTCGCCCCCGTACCGGCGGCTGAGGAGCACCGCGCCGACCACGCCGAAAGGGATCGGCAGCCAGTAGGAGACGAGCCGGTAGGCCAGCGTCGTGAGCACCGCGCCGCCGCCCGTCACGCCGGCCAGGGCCAGGGTGCCGGTGAGGCCAGCCTCGACGAACCCGAGGCCGCCGGGGGTCAGCGGAATCTGCGCCAGGATCTGCGCGGTCACGAACGCCAGCAGGATGAGCGCGGGCGCCGGCCGGGCGCCGATGGCGGCGAGCGCGGCCAAGAGCGTCGCGTAGTCGAGCAGCCATCGGCCGATGGCGGCGAGCAGCGCCTCCCACCACCGGCGGCCCATGACGTGCAGGATGAGCTCTCGCTCCTCGAGCAGGCGCGCCGGGATGTCGGTGCGGGGCGGCCGGCGGCGGCGCATGCGGTTGCGGATGCGCTGGACGACCTCGCCGACGATCTCCAGGGGCCGGTCGAACGCGAGCAGTACGACGCCGACAGCGAACATCACGACGAGCAGGACGAGCCCGCCGACTGCCGCGCGGATCAGGCTGGCGTCCGCGCTGACGCCGCTGAGCAGCGACGGGACCGCGAACACCGGCAGCGCCAGGAGGACGGCGAAGACGAGGACGTTGGACGCGGTCAGGCCGGTGACGGCGATCCCGGTCGGCGTCCCGGCGCGGTTGAGATAGCGGTACTGCAGCGCGGCACCCGCGGCGCCGCCACCGGGCACGACCCGCGCGAAGGCGTTCCCCGCGAGCTGGGACCAGATGACGACGAACCAGTCGCGGTTGTTGATCGCGATCCGCTGCAGGCCCCACAGGCAGGCGAACGAGCCCACCTGGAGCAGGACCATGACGGCCAGCCACCACGGCGCGATCCGGTTCAGCTCGTCGTAGGAGCTGAAGACCTGGAGCAGCGTGGGGGCCAGCAGGTAGAGCGAGATGCCCGTGAGCGCGAAGAACGCGATGCGCGTCAGCACGGCTGGACCGTATCGTCAGGTCAGGCCGTCGCCCCTGTACGCGACCCTGTCCGCCGCATGCCGCTCACCCTCGTCACCGGTCCCGCCAACAGTGAGAAGGCCGGGCCCGTCCTCGACGGCTTCCGCGCCGCGGTCGACGACGGGGCGATCCTCGTCGTCCCGACGTTCCCCGATGTCGAGCGCCTGCGGCTCACACTCGCGGAGGAGGGCCTGGTCTTCGGCCTGCGCGTGGAACGGTTCGGCGGGCTGTTCGAGGAGATCGTCCGGCGGACCGGGACCCGCGGGCGCGCGCTCGGCCCGACCGCTCGTCTGCGGGTGGTGACGGCCGCGGTCGCCGACGCCGAGCTCGACGCGCTCGCCGCCGCCGCGGCCACGCCAGGGTTCGGACGGGCGCTGGCACGGTTGGTGGACGAGCTCACCGAACTGCGGGTTGCACCGCAGCGGTTCTTCCAGGCGATGCGGGCCTGGGCGGGGGATGACCCGGCGCGGCATGCGTACGGCGACGAGCTCGCCGGGCTGTATGCGGGCTACCTGCGCCGGCTCGATCGTGCCCGGCGGCCGGACGCGGTCTCCCGGCGGCTCGCGGCGCTCGATGCGCTGCGGCGCGATCCGGCGCTGTGGGGCGGCACGCCCGTCTTCCTGTACGGCTTCGACGACCTCACCGAGCTGGAGCGCGACGCGCTGGAATCGCTCGCCCGGGCGGCCGACGTGACGGTCTCCCTGAACTTCGAGGCCGGGCGCAGCGCGTTCGCAGGACGCGCGCGCACCGTCGCCGAGCTCATGCCGTCCGTGGATCGCCACCGCGAGCTGTCCGGGCGGGCCGAGCACTACGCGCCGTTGTCGCGCGAGGCGCTGCACCATCTTGAGCGACGGCTGTTCGAGCCACCTGACGGCGCGCTCTTCGAGACCGTGGCCGCGGGCGATGCGGTCGAGCTGCTCGAGGGTGGCGGCGAGCGCGCCGAGCTCGAGCTGGTCGCCGAGCGCATCACGCGCCTCATCCGCGACGACGGGTTCGCCCCGGACGAGATCGCGGTCGTGCTGCGCACCGTCGAGGACGCTTCGGCGCTCGTCCAGCAGGTCTTCGCCGCCGCCGGCGTGCCCGTCGCGATCGACCGCCAGGTCCCCTTCGGCCGGCTGCCGATCGGCCGCGCGCTCCTGGCGCTCCTGCGTGCTGCGCTGCTCGACGGGACCGCAGGCGACCTGCTGACGTGGCTGCGCTCGCCCGGGCTGGTGCGCACGCCGGGCTGGGTCGACGACGTCGAGCGCCATGCGCGGCTGACCGGCGCGCGCACTGCCGCCGACGCGCGTGTGATCTGGGAGGCGCAGCCACGCCACTGGCGGCTCGACGCGCTGGACCGCCTGGCAGCTGCTGCCGCCGCGGGTGGGCCGGAGCTGCCGCGCCGGGTCGCCGCCGAACTGCAGGCGCTACTGGCGGCGCCGTATCGGGACGAGGGCGATGAGGAGGCGCCCGCGCCTGACGCGATCTCGCCGCCGGCGCCGATCCTCGGCCCCGAGGAGGCCGTGGACGCAGCCGCGGTCACCGCCGCCCGCCGGGCGCTCGACGAGCTGGCCGGCCTGGCCGAACGGGACCCCGGGCTGGCGTGCACCGCCGAGGACGTCATCGCGCTGCTGTCCGACCTGAAGGTGCGCGTCACGGAGCGCACGGCGGACATCGCGGTTGCCGTGACCGACCCGCTGACGATCCGCGCGCGCCGCGTCCGGGCGCTGTTCGCCTGCCGGCTCCAGGAGGGCGCCTTCCCGCGCCCGTCGCGGCCCGACGCGCTCCTGGGCGACGGCGAGCGTCAGGAGATCGCGCAGGCGGCGAACCTCGTGCTGCGCCGCCGGGCCGACGAGCTCGACGCTGAGCGGTACCTGTTCTATGCGACCGTCTCCCGTCCCGAGGAGCTGCTCGTCCTCTCGTGGCACATCGCCGACGACGGCGGCGACCCTGCCGTGCGGTCGTTCTTCGTCGACGACGTCGTCGACCTGTTCGCCGACGACCCGGACGCCCGTACGGTCCGTCGCCCGCTCGGCGCGGTCGGATGGGCCGATGGCGCGCCCGCCGAGCGCGATGCGCTGCGGCGCGCGGCCCTGGAAGCGCCGCGGCGGATGGAGCCGCCGCTGGCCCCGCTGCGCGATCCCGCCGTCCTCGCGACGCTCGCCGCGCGCCCCGCGTGGTCGGCCTCCCAGCTCGAGGTCTTCGCCAGCTGCCCGGTGAAGTGGTTCGTCGAGCGCGGCCTGCGACCGGAGGGGCTGGAACCCGACCCTGAGGCCATGGCCAAGGGCGCCCTGGCGCACGCGGCGCTCGACGCGATGATCGCGGGGCTGGAGGGGGACACACGGCTGACGCCCGAGCGGCTGCCCGAGCTGCGCGACCTCGTCCGCGACGCGCTCCAGCGCCTGGCCGGCGAGCACCGCCTGTCCACCGACCCCGCACGGACCCGCGCGATCGCCCACCGGCTCGAACGGGACCTGCTGCGCTACGTCGAGCATGCGGTGAGCATGTCCAGTCCGCTGGTTCCGCGGCGCACGGAGGTCGGATTCGGCGGCCGCGACGACGAGCTGCCGGCCTTCACGCTGGCAGAGGGCGTGGCGATCACCGGTCGGATCGACCGGGTCGACGTCACGCCGGACGGGCGCGCCGTGGTCGTCGACTACAAGGGCAAGACCGCGACGGCCCATGCCAAGTGGGTCGACGAGCGCAAGTTCCAGATCGCGCTGTACATCCTGGCTGCCCGCGAGCTGCTGGGCGTCGACGTCGCCGGCGGCCTCTACCAGCCGCTCGGCGCCACCGACCTGCGCCCGCGCGGCGCGGTGCGCGACGACGACGACCTCGCACTCGATCTCGTGGCCAACGACCGCCTCGACGAGGACGCGCTGCGCGAGGCGCTCGGTGCTGTGGTCGAGCGCGTCCTGGAGACGGTCGCCGAGCTGCGCGCCGGCGCGCTGGAGGGCCGTCCCGACACCTGTGCGTGGCAGGGCGGCTGCGCATACCCGACGATCTGCCGGTGCGTCGGATGAGCGGCATGCGCGGCCCCGGGGGCCGGCTGCTCACCGACGAGCAGGCCGACGCGGTGCGACGCCGCAGCGGGCCGCTGCTCCTCGCCGCGAACGCCGGGAGCGGCAAGACATCCGTCCTCGTCGAGCGGTTCGTGCGGATGATCTCCGACGACGGGATCGCCCCCGAGTCCATCCTCGCGATCACCTTCACCGAGAAGGCCGCCGGCGAGCTGCGGTCCCGGGTGCGCGAGCGGCTGCTCGAACGCGGGGACCGCGAGGCCGCGCGCACGATCGAGCGCGCGTGGATCTCGACCGTCCACGCGTTCTGCCTGCGGCTGCTGCGCGCCCACGCCGTCACCGCCGGGCTGGATCCCGACTTCCACATCCTCGACGAG
>SYBY01000286.1 GCA_005788585.1 Actinomycetota bacterium
CGAACGGCGGGCGGCACGGCGGCGAGCGCAGGCGCGGGCGGCGGCGGCAGCAGCTCCGGCGTCTGCGCCGGCTGCATCGGGAGCGGAGTTCTCTCTCGGCGCGCCCGCTCCGGCGCCCTCGTCGGGCACGACGGGCGGCGGCGGGACGTCCGGTGGCTCGGGCTCATCCGCGCCGGCGGGTGCGGAGTTCGGCCCGTAGCCCGGCACGCGCGGTCGGCGCGAGGTATCAGGCGCCTGCGAGTGCCGGGCCTACGTCCCAGCGCGCCCCGACGCGGTCGTGCGCGCCAGCTGCTCGAGGTCCCAGCCCGCGCTCTGCGCCCCGGCCAGGTACGCGCTCTCGAAGAACGCGAGTAGGGTCCCGGTGGGATCGGGCGACTCGCGTACCGCGTCGTACGGCAGGACCGCGAGCGAACCCGAGCCGGTGTCGCGCCAGGCGGCCGCCGCCGGCTCGAGTGGCCGGCCGGCGAGGCCCTCAGGTTCCGGGGCCGTGTAGGAGTAGAACGCCGGGAATGGCGTGCGCCGGTCGTCCCCGGGCCAGAACCCGAAGGCGATCACCTCGTGCGAGTACGCCTCGGCGGTGACGGGGTCCGCGTCCGCCGCCACCGGGGCCCGTCGCCCGGAGTAGCGCGCGTGCGCGAGGTCGAACGAGTGCCAGAACAGATGCACGGGGCTGGCCTTGCCGGCGAACCCGCCTCGAAATCGCGCGAGAACCCGTTCGGTCGAGGCCAGCACGCGCCAGAACCGGGTGACCGCATCGGCGTCGTACGCGTCGTGGATCCGGTCCTCCGCGAACGGCGGGCTCTCGCCCAGGTCGAACGGCTCGGCATGGATCTCGACCTCGACGTCCAAAGCGGACAGCGCGGCGAGCAGGTCGTGGTAGACGTCGGCGCAGGCTGGCCGATGTGTCAGCTCAAGCACGCGGGAACGTCCGTCGGTGCTGGTCACGAGCACCCGGTGGTCGATGAGGTCGAGCACGATCTCGACGTAGCGGTCGCCGTAGGGCATCGGCCCGGTCGTCAACCCGCGCGTGGCGGGCAGGGGCGTGACGTGCCACCAGTGGTTCAGCGGAGGGTCAGCGCCATCCGCACCTTGCCGATGATCTGCGTGTAGCGGTGCAGCGTCTGCTTCGTCGGTTCCCAGTCCGCGTACGGCAGGGACGGCCAGTCGGTCTGTACGGCGTCACGCATAGCTGCTCCTGGATGGGCACGAGGTCCGCGAGCCACTGGTCGTTCAGCCCGCTCGATGGGTCTCGAGGATCGTCTCGCATCCAGGTCCGCCGCGCCCCGCCCCGCGCGAGGACGCGACCGATCGGGGCCGCGTGGACATTGCGCCACGCATCGAGTGAACTGTGTCGGGACCGCAGCACGACGACGCGAAAGGACCGGGTATGGGACGGCTGGAAGTGGGCCAGGAGAACTCGACCTCGATCGATCTGCACTACGAGGACCGCGGCGAGGGGCAGCCGGTGGTTCTCATCCACGGCTTTCCGCTGAGTGGCCGGTCCTGGGAGAAGCAGGCGTTCGCCCTGCTCGAAGCCGGCTTCCGCGTGATCACGTACGACCGTCGCGGGTTCGGCGACTCCAGCCAGCCGACCACGGGCTACGACTACGACACCTTCGCCGCCGACCTCGACCGGCTCGTCACGTCGCTCGATCTGCAGGACGTGATCCTCGTGGGCTTCTCGATGGGCACCGGTGAGGTCACGCGCTACCTCGGGACGTACGGCTCCTCGCGCGTGAGCAAGGCGGTGCTTCTCGGAGTGGTGCCGCCGTTCCTGCTCAAGGCCGACGACAACCCGGAGGGTGCGCTCGCCCAGGCCGACGTCGACGGGCTCGTCAGCGCGATCCGGTCGGACCGCCTCGCGTACCTGACGACGTTCTACGCCGACTTCTACAACCTCGACGAGTTGCTCGGGACGCGCATCAGCGACGAGGTCGTGCGTGACAGCTGGAACGTCGCCGCCGGCGCCTCGCCGGTCGGCACGGCCGCATGCCCGCCGACGTGGGTCACCGACTTCCGTGGCGACCTGCCGAAGATCGACGTCCCGACGCTGGTCGTGCACGGCACCGCCGACCGGATCCTGCCGATCGACGCGACCGCCCGGCGCCTGCCCGACCTCATCGCCGATTGCCGGCTTGTCGAGATCGACGGGGCGCCGCACGGAATGCTCTGGACGCATGGCGACGAGGTCAACGATGCGCTCCTCGCGTTCGTCGCACCGACCAGCTGATGGGGCGGGCTGCGCGGCACGTGGTCACCGTGTTCCATCGGTCCCACTTCGGGGAACTGGTGGTGCTGGATCCGGTGAACTCGTAGCCCCGTATCCCGACCATGATCGACGGCATCTGCGAACTCACCCTCGAGGTCACCGACCTCGACCGCGCGCTGGCCTTCTACGCCGACACGCTCGGTCTCGCCGAGCTCCAGCGCGACGGCGATCGCGTGTGGCTCGAGGTCAGCGAGCACGTGCGGCTCGGCCTGTGGACTCCGGGGGAGAAGGAGCACGGCGACCAGGGCGGGCGGCACGTGCACTTCGCGTTCTCCGCCAGCCCGGGCGGGCTCGACGACGTGTGCGCCCGCCTGACCGAGGACGGCCACCGCGTCAAGGGGCCCATCGAGCACGACGGCGGCGACCGCTCGATCTACGTCGAAGATCCTGAGGGGAACGTCGTCGAGGTCTGGGACTTCCTCGCGCGCGGCGAAGGCGCTCGGGAGGGGATGGACGCACTTGCCGACTGAACGAGGTCCCGGGGATGTGGCACGATCACGCGCGTGACCAGCCGAACCGCCACGGCGCCTGACCGGAGCGACCTCGTGCGGCTGCGCCGCGTCCGCGACCGGATGGACCGCGAGTACGCGCAGCCCCTGGACGTCGAGGCCCTGGCCCGCGACGCACTCATGTCGGCCGGGCACTTCAGCCGCGCGTTCAAGCGGGCCTACGGCGAGTCGCCCTACGCCTACCTGATGACCCGTCGCATCGAGCGCGCCATGGCGCTGCTGCGTCAAGGCGATCTCAGCGTCACCGAGGTGTGTTTCGAGGTCGGCTGCACCTCGCTGGGGACGTTCAGCACGCGCTTCACCGAGCTCGTCGGCGTCTCGCCCAGCGTCTACCGCCGCGAGGCGGCGGACGCGACCGTGGGGATGCCGCCGTGCGTCGCCAAGCAGGTGACGCGACCGATCAGGAATCGAGAAGCGACCGCCCGCAGCCGGGCGTAGCGTGCCCGCCATGGACATCACCATTCACTCCAGCATGCTCCCCCAGGACGACCCGGACGCCGCGGTGGCGTTCTACCGGGACGTCCTCGGCTGGGAGGTCCGCAACGACGTCGGGTACGAGGGGATGCGGTGGATCACCGTGGGGCCCGCCGATCAGCCGGATACCGCGGTCGTCCTGTACCCGCCTGCGGCGACGCCCGGCATCACCGACGACGAACGGCGCCTCATCGAGGAGATGATGGCCAAGGGCACGTTCGCCAGCCTGAACATGGCCACGTCCGACGTCGACGCGACGTTCGCGAGGCTCCAGGCCAAGGACGGCGTCGAGATCGTCCAGGAGCCGACCGACCAGCCGTACGGCCTGCGGGACTGCGCGTTCCGCGACCCCGCCGGGAACCTGCTGCGCATCCAGCAGCGGAGCTAGCGCGTCGTGCACACGGCCGACAGCCACGAGATGATCCGCGTGCAGGGCGCGCGGGTCAACAACCTCAAGGACGTCAGCGTCGAGATCCCGAAGCGCCGGCTGACGGCGTTCACCGGGGTCTCCGGCTCGGGCAAGAGCTCGCTGGTCTTCGGCACGATCGCCGCGGAGTCCCAGCGACTCATCAACGAGACGTACAGCGCGTTCGTCCAGGGCTTCATGCCGACGATGGCGCGCCCGGAGGTCGACGTGCTCGACGGGCTGACCACGGCGATCATCGTCGACCAGGAGCGGATGGGCGCGGACGGCCGCTCCACGGTCGGCACCGCGACGGATGCCAACGCGATGCTCCGCATCCTGTTCAGCCGCCTCGGCAAGCCGCACATCGGGTCGCCGCAGGCGTTCTCCTTCAACGTGGCGTCGGTCAGCGCGAAGGGCGCCATCACGATCGAGAAGGGCAACAAGAAGACCGTCAAGGCGAGCTTCAACCGGCTCGGCGGGATGTGCCCGCGCTGCGAGGGCCGCGGATCGGTCAGCGACTTCAACCTGGAGGCGCTCTACGACGAGGACCTGTCGCTCAACGAGGGCGCGATCACCATCCCCGGCTACAGCATGGAGGGCTGGTACGGGCGCATCTTCCGCGGCTGCGGGTACTTCGACCCGGACAAGCCGATCAAGAAGTACACGAAGAAGGAGCGCGAGGACCTCCTGTACAAGGAGCCGACGAAGATCAAGATCGAC
>SYBY01000005.1 GCA_005788585.1 Actinomycetota bacterium
CTCGCCGTAGGCCTCGATGCGCGGATGGGTCTTCGGCACCCGGCTCATGTCGCCGAGGTGGGTCTCCCCGCCGTCACCGAGGCGGGTGTAGATGCGGGTGAGGTTCACGGTCACGGTCGGCCGAGTGTGGCAGAATGGCGCGTGTTATCGGTCGGTGGTGAAGGGAAGTCGGTGCGAATCCGACACGGTCCCGCCACTGTGACCGGGGACGCCGTTCGCCCGCGCAACATGCGCTGCCACTGGGATCCGCCGGATCTTGGGAAGGCGCGAGCGGTAGGCCCGGAAGTCAGGAGACCTGCCTCCGA
The DNA here is from genome assembly GCA_005788585.1 of Actinomycetota bacterium. The sequence goes on from SYBY01000005.1 coordinate 306, forward strand.
CCGCAGCCACGAATCCTCGCGGAAAAGGGATGGCCCCTCTCATGAAGTACCTCGTTCGCGGCACGGTTGCCGCAGTTCTCGCGCTCGCCTGCGCGGCACCCGCTGCTGACGCGACCAACGTCACGGTCCGGGTGGAAGGCCGCAATGCGACGCTGCTGCCGGAGACGGTCGTGAACGTCGACGGGAGCGGCGTGCCCGGCGTGGGCTGCCCGAACAGTGCTGCGGAGGCGCTCGACAAGGCGACGAACGGGAACTGGGCGCGGGGCACGTTCACCGACACGATCCTCGGCGAGCAGCTGGTCTACACGGCGGACGACCCCGTCTACTGGGGGCAGTGGCACAACGGCGCGTATGGCAACGGCTTGTGCTCCGACATCGTCACCGAGGGCGGCGAGGTTCTCCTCATCGCCGACGCCTTCGACCCCGTGACCTTCGCACCGACGGTCCTGCCGACGTACATCAGCGGTGTGCCGACGGCTGGGATCACCCTCGGTCAGAGCTTCACCGTGAAGGTCGAGCAGGTCACGACCGACGGGACATCGGGCAATGGGACGCGCGGCCCGTTGGCGGGTGCGACCGTCACGGTCGGCCCCGTCTCCGCCGTGACCGCGGCTGACGGCACCGCGACGCTGACGCCGACGGCCGAGGGCACGTTCGACGTCCGTGCCGTGAAGGGCAAGCAGCGCGCTCCGGTGCGCAAGCTCCCGGTCGGGGCCGCGGCCATCGCACAGGCGCAGGCTGAGGCGGTTGCCGCGGGCATCCCGTGCGCGACCACCGGGAACGACGGCCTGTGCGGCACACGCGACCGCCTCGCGCCGCTGCTGACCCTCGCGGGCATCAAGGACCGGCAGGTCTTCCCGGCCGGGAAGGGCCCGCGCCGCCTGTCGGGCACCATCGCCGACGCGTCCGGCGTGCTCATGGTCAAGCTGCGCATCCACCGCCGGGTGGGCGAGAAGTGCTCGTACTTCAGCGGCCGCCAGGAGCGGTTCCGGCCCATCCGCTGCGGCGTCAAGCACGCCAAGTGGTTCAAGATCGGCGACCGCGCCGACTGGAGCTACCTCCTGCCGTCGAAGCTGCCCAAGGGGGAGTACGTCGTGGACGTCAACGCGATCGACAAGGCGTACAACCGTGATGACCGCCGTGAGCGGGGCCGGAACCGGGCGTTCATCAGTGTCCGGTAGGAGTCCCCTCCTCACGCTCGTGCTGCTCGCGGCGATGGTCGCCGCGGGCTGCGGCGCGGGCCCGGGGCAGGAGGCCGGCAACGTCGAGCTGCTCGTCACCCGCGACTACGGCGAGCAGGAGCTGCTGCGCCTGCCCGAGCCCGAGCAGAGCGGCGGCGACACGGTGATGCGGCTGCTCCAGCGCAACGCCGAGGTCGAGACGCGGTACGGCGGCGGGTTCGTCCAGGCGATCGACGGCCTGGCCGGGGGACAGGAGAACGGCCGCTCGGTCGACTGGTTCTTCTACGTCAACGGCATCGAGGCCGAGGAGGGCGCGGCCTCCCGCGAGGTCGAGGACGGCGCGAAGGTCTGGTGGGACCGCCGCGACTGGGGGGCCGCCCAGCGCGTCCCCGCGGTGGTCGGGGCATTCCCCGAGCCCTTCCGGACGGGGGAGAAGGGCCGGCGCTTCCCCGTGCGCATCGAGTGCTCCGACCTCGAGAGCGACGCCTGCAACCAGGTCTACGAGCGGTTCACCGAACTCGGCATCGTCGCCGCCCGCGGCGGGCTGGGGACCAGCGGGGGGGACGAGACCATCCGCGTCGTCGTCGGTCCCTGGAGCGACGTGCGCGACCGCGACACGGTCGCCCGCTCCCTCAGCGAGGGCCCGAGGGTCAACGGCATCTTCGCCCGCATGCGCGACGGGGGCCGCACGCTCGTCACGCTCGACGACCGCGGGCGCGAGGTCCAGCGCCTCGGCGCCGGCACCGGCCTCATCGCCGCCGGCCGCGACGGCGAGTTCCCGCCCACATGGCTGGTGACCGGGACCGACGACGCGGGGGTCGAGAGCGCCATCGCCGCGCTGGACGAGTCCGCGCTCGAGGCGAAGTACGCCCTGGCGATCTCCGAGGACCGCGGCGTTCCGCTGCCCGAGCGCGAGGGGCGCGCACCGTGAGCGGCGCCACCCCGCTGCACGCCGCGCGCGCCACGGTCGTCCTGGCCTGGGGTGCGGTGCTGTGCGGCGCGGCGCTGGCCGCGAGCCATCCGCTCGCGCTGGGCGCCATCGCCGTCGTCGTCGCCATCGCGGCCTGGCGGAGTGGCGTGGGGCCCACGGTCCGGCGGGCTGCGCTCTTCGCGCTCCCGGTCGCGCTGCTCGTCGCCCTGATCAACCCGTTCCTGGTCCGCGACGGCCTGACCGTGATCTACCGGCTCGGTGCGCTGCCGCCGTTCGGGCAGGTCGACATCACGCTGGAGGCGCTGGTCGCCGGCCTCGTGCTCGGCGTGCGGACGGTGCTGATCGTCACGTCGGTCGCGCTCGTGGCCGCGGTCGTCGACGGCGACGAGCTCCTGCGCGCGATGCGCCGCGTGTCGTTCCGCGGCGCGCTGACCGCCGCGCTGGCGATGCGCATCGCGCCCGTCCTGGCCCGGGACGGCAAGCGCATGGCGCTGGCCCGCCGGTCGCGCGCCGCGGCGCC
>SYBY01000287.1 GCA_005788585.1 Actinomycetota bacterium
GATCCTCTTGGCGCGTCAGGCCAGTCCCAGAACCCGAACATGTTGGTCGTGTCGATGCCGAACTCCGCCACCTTCTCGGCGTTGGTGGAGACCGCGACGAAGTGCTTGGCGATCGCCGCGGCGTCGCCTCCGAGGCCGCCGAGCAGCCAGTCGCGCGCGGTGGTGGCGTTCGTGAGGGTCTCCAGCGTCGTGAACGTCTTCGAGCTGACGACGAACAGCGTCGTCGCGGGGTCGAGATCGCGGACGGCCTCGACGAACTCCGTGCCGTCGACGTTGCTGACGAAGCGGACCTGCAGGTCACGGTCGGCGAACGGGCGCAGCGCCCGGTAGGCCATGCGCGGGCCGAGGTCGCTGCCGCCGATGCCGATGTTCACGACCGCGCGGATCGGCTCGCCCGTGTGCCCGGCCCACTGCCCGGAGCGGACCTTGCGCGCGAACGCGCCCATGCGGTCGAGCACCTCGTGGACGTCGGCGACGACATCCACGCCGTCGACGATCAGCGACCGTCCCTTGGGCATCCGCAGCGCCACGTGCAGGACGGCGCGGTCCGCGGTGACGGTGATGTGCTCACCGGCGAACATCGCGTCGCGCCGGGCGGCGACGCCGGCCTGGTCGGCGAGGTCGGTCAGCAGCGCGAGCGTCTCCGTGGTGACCCGCTGCTTGGCGTGGTCGACGAACAGCCCGGCGCCCTCGAAGCTCAGCGTGCGTCCGCGCTCCGGGTCGGCGGCGAAGAGGTCGCGCAGGTGTGTGCTGCCGGCGGTGTCGCGATTGGCGGCCAGCGCATTCCACGCCGGCAGCTGTGTGGGGGCCATGGCGGGACCCTACCCGCCGTGGTCGTCGGTCAGGCCAGGACCTCGGAGCGGGCGTCGGCGGCGTCCCACCGGACGCGGTCCCTGCCGTCCTCCTTCGCGCGGTACAGGGCGGCGTCCGCGCGGGCGAAGAGGCGTTTCCACGAGAGCGGTTCGCCCACCTGGGTGACGGCGACGCCTGCGGACGCGGTGAGGCGGTGGCCTGCGAGGTGGGCGCGACGCGTGGCGTGCAGGAGGCGCTGGGCGAGGTCGGTGGCGCCCTCGGTGTCGAGGCCGGGGACCAGGACCGCGAACTCCTCGCCGCCCAGCCGGTAGGCGAGGTCGTCGCCGCGGACCTCGTCGCGCAGCAGCGCGCCGAACGCGGTGAGGACGTCGTCGCCCGCCTGGTGGCCGAACTCGTCGTTGATGCGCGTGAAGTGGTCGATGTCGAGGACGATCAGCGCGGTCCCCGCCGGGTCGTGCCGGCGTCCCTCCAGCGCGTCTGCGCGAGCACGCAGCGCGACGCGGTTCGGCAGGCCGGTGAGAAGGTCGAAGGTCGCCGCGCTGTGGTGCGCGACATCCGACAGACGCAGCACCGAGACGTTGATCGCCACCGCGACGTTGATGGCGATGAACCCGCTCAGCATGACCGGGGCGTCACGCAGCACCTGCGGCGCGCCGGCCGCGAACCCCGCGACGAGCAGGAGCGTGATGAGGGCCATCCCGACGACGACCACGCGGGTCGGAAACCGGCTCGCGAGGCCGGACGCGGGCCACAGCAGCAGGCCGAGCGCGCCGTACTGGGCGAGGCCCGACAGCGCGACGGCCGCCGTGATGCACGCGGCGGCGACCAGGAGCGACCAGAAGAGCCACACCTCCGGCCTCCCGCGCGCCGGCGCCAGTGTCTGGATGGCGCCGTACTGCGCGAACCCCACGGTGGCCAGGGCGAACACCGCGACAGGGTGGTGCACCACGAAGACCGCGGGCGCCAGGCTGACGGCCACGAGGACCAGCACGAAGCGGTTCACCCGCTCGAAGCGCGCATGCAGGGACATGGTGCGCGCGCGCTCGACGGCATCGCGCGCGATCCAGGAGTAGCGCACGGGTGGGTGGCCGCCGGGCATCCCACGGACTATCGGCGCTGTCCGCTAGTCACATGACCGGGGGAGGTTCGCGGTGGACGGGGTTTGGCACGCCGCCCGGATTGGTAGGTTTGCGAAAGATGGGTCACGCAATCGAGGTCGCCGGGCTCACGAAGAGATTCGGCGCCACCCCCGCAGTCCAGGACCTGTCGTTCACCGTCGACGCAGGCCGGATCGTCGGGTTTCTCGGACCGAACGGCGCCGGGAAGACCACCACGCTGCGGATGGTTCTCGGCCTGGTCAACCCCTCCGCGGGGACGGCGACGATCGACGGCGTGCCCTACACGCAGCTCGCCGATCCCATCCGGACGGTCGGCGCGGTCCTCGACGGTGGCGCGCTGCACCCCGGGCGCTCCGGGCGCAATCACCTTCGCTCCTACGCGCGGGCGGCGGGCATCGGTGACGCGCGCGTCGACGAATTGCTCGCGATGGTCGGCCTGACTGACGCCGCAGACCGCCGCGCGGGCGGGTACTCGCTGGGCATGCGCCAGCGCCTGGGCCTGGCGACCGCGCTGCTCGGGGACCCGAAGATCCTCATCCTCGACGAGCCGGCCAACGGCCTGGACCCGCAGGGCATCCGCTGGCTGCGGGACTTCCTGCGCCACCTCGCCGGCCAGGGGCGCGCAATCCTCGTGTCCTCCCACGGCCTGGCGGAGATCTCGCAGATGGTCGACGACGTCGTGGTCATCGACCGCGGCCGCTCGATCGCCCAGGCCCCGCTGGAGCAGCTCATGGCGTCGAGTGGCGGCGGGATGCGCGTCCGCGGGCCGGATGTGGCGAAGCTCGCGGACCTGCTGCGCGCGGAGGGCGCCACCGTGTCCGGTGACGGCGACCTCATGGTCGGCGGCCGCACCGGCGAGCAGATCGGCCGCCTGGTCGCGCAGCACCAGCTCGTCATCAGCGAGCTCACGCCGGTGGGCGCGTCCCTGGAAGAGGTCTTCCTGCGGCTCACGCAATCCGAGGCCGGGGGCCCGTCATGAACGCGCTGGTCGCCAGCGAGATCCTCAAGCTCCGCACGACGCGCACCTTCTTCGGGCTGACGGGCGCGGCGCTGGGGCTCGTCCTGCTGATCACGACGCTCGCCGCGGCGCTCGCGCCCTGGGACGACGAGAACACGCCGTTCACCGAGCTCATCGGCATCGCGTCCTTGGCGGGCATCTTCGCGCTGGTGCTCGGCATCCTGGCGATCAGCACGGAGTTCCGGCACGGCACCGTGACGCCGTCCCTGCTCGCGGTGCCGAACCGTTCGGTGTGGGCGCTGTCCAAGCTCATCGCCAACGGCGTCGCGGGCCTGGTCCTCGGCTTGGCGGCGGTGCTCATCCCATCGCTCGTCGTCCTGCTGATCTTCTCCCTCCGCGGGATCGAGGGCAACGCCGACCCCGAAGAGGTGATCCGGATCGTCGCCGGCAGCACCGTCGGCGCCGGGCTGCTCGCTGCGCTCGGCGTCGGGCTCGGCGCGCTCATCCGCAACCAGGCGGGCGCGATCGTCGTCGCGCTGGTGTGGCTCTTCTTCCTCGAAGGACTGATCGGGATCATCCCGGGACTGGACGAGATCGTGCCGAAGTACGCGCCCGCCGCGGCGTGGGGCGCGGTGACCGGCACGGAGGGGCCGGGCGACCAGCTCGGCCAGGTGCCGGCCGGGCTCGTCCTCGCCGGGTGGGCGCTGCTGTTCCTCGTCGCGGGGATCGGGCTGCTGCGCCGCCGCGACGTCGCGGCGAACTCCAGCTGACCCGCGGCGCTACGCGCTGGGCTTCACGTGATGCCCGCCGAACTGGAAGCGCATCGCGTTCAGCACCCGGTTGGCGTGCTCGTCGGCGCCCTGTGAGGCGAAGCGCTCGAACAGCGCCGCGTTGAGCACCGGCGCGGGCACGCCCTCCTCGATCGCGGCGACCGCCGTCCAGCGGCCCTCGCCCGAGTCGGACACCGAGCCGGTGAACGCGTCGAGGTTCGGGTCGTCGAGGTAGGACACCGCGGTGAGGTCGAGCAGCCACGAGCCGACGACGCTGCCGCGGCGCCACAGCTCCGCGACCTCGCCGAGGTCGATGTCGTAGTCGTAGAAGTGCGGGTCGCCGAGCGGGGCGGTCTCGGCGTCGGCCTCGCGTGACGTGCGGCCGATGTTCGCGTGCTTGAGGATGTTGAAGCCCTCGGCGTACGCGGCC
>SYBY01000288.1 GCA_005788585.1 Actinomycetota bacterium
AGTAATACACTTGCTACACAAGCTGACTTAAACGAAACGTCTCTTGAACAATCATTGATTGATATCAATGCGTTTGTTGATGAGCGTGGTTTAAAAATTGCAGCTACTGGTGTTAAGTTAATCATTCCAAAAGCGGGGCGACTGCGGCGGCAGCCGGGGCGACGGCCGAGAGCGGACGTCGCCGGCGCGCGGCACTGGCCGGGGCGATCGCGGGCGTGCTCCTGCTGCTCGTCCTCGGCAGTCAGCTCGTGATCGGCGGAGGCGACGCCCCCGAGACGGCGGCGGTGAAGACCACGGCGCCGGCCGACGAGCCGTACGTGACGACGGCCGTCGGAGGCGCCGCGGCCGCCGTGGAGACCGCGCCGACCACGAAGACCACGAAGAAGAAGAGCAAGAAGAACGACGATGACGCGCCGGCGGTCGCTGCGGCGCAGACCGTCACGACGCCGTCGGGAACGACCACGGTCATCCGGCGGCTCGAGCAGCCGGCGTCGAGCCCGACGAAGCAGACCTCCGGGCAGAAGCAGTCGTCGTCCGAGAAGAAGAAGCAGAAGGCATCCTCGGACACCGGCGTCGAGAGCAGCGGCGGCTCGGGATCCGGCGCGCAGGGCACCGGCACCACGCCGCCGCCCGCCAGCCCGCCGCCCGCCCCGGCACCGCAGCCGCAGCCCGACCCGCAGCCGCAACCCGATCCTCCCCCGACGCCCCAGCCCGAGCCGCCGGTCGAGACCACCCCCGCGCCGTCGACGCCGACGACGCCGACACGGCCCTGCCGGCCGAGCCCGCTGCGTCCGTGCTGACCCCGCCGGGCCCGGTCCGGCGGCTGCGCGCCCGCGACCAGGTCCTGACCTTCGATCGCCCGTGGCTCATGGGCATCGTCAACGCGACGCCCGACTCCTTCAGCGATGACGGCTCGACCCGCACGCTGGACGCTCGTGTCCGGCTCGCGTCCGAGCTGCTCGGGGCCGGCGCCGACATCATCGACATCGGCGGGGAGTCCGGCGTGACGAACCGTCCGGCGGTCGCCGCGCAGGAGGAGATCGAGCGGGTCGTCCCGCTGATCGAGCGGGTGACCGACGAGCTGGGCGCGGTCGTGTCCGTCGACACCTACAAGCCCGCGGTCGCGCGCGCCGCCGTCGCGGCCGGTGCCGCGATCGTCAACGACGTCAGCGGGCTGCGCGACCCGGAGCTCGCCGACGTCTGCGCCGAGACGGGCGCGGGACTCGTGCTCATGCACACCCGCGTCCCGCCGAAGCAGAAGCTGCTGGACCCGTCGTTCTACGACGACGTCGTCGCGGACGTGCAGTCGTTCCTGCGCGACCGCGTGCGGCTCGCCGCCGAGCGGGGCGTCGACGCCGAGCAGATCATGCTCGACCCCGGCCCGGACTTCGCCAAGACGCCCGCGCAGACCGTGGAGAGCCTGCGGCGACTCGACACGCTGCATGCGCTGGAGCGCCCGATCCTGCTCGCGATCTCCCGGAAGGACTTCGTCGGGGCGATCACCGGCCGGCCGCCGCGTGAGCGCGGCGCGGGGACGCTCGCGGCGCTCGCCCACGGGGCGGACGCCGGCGGGCACGTCTTCCGGGTCCACGACGTGGCGGCGGCCGCGGACTTCCTCGCGGTGCGCGCGGTGCTCCGCGGCGAGGCCGAGCTCGGGGCGGCCACGACGCTCGCTGAAGAGCTGCGCCGCGAGCCCACGGGCTGACCCGCTCCACGGAGGACCTGGCAGACCTGCGACGAACCAACCGGCAGGTCCACTAGATTGCAGGGCCACACGGGTCGCCGGCCGCTGACCAACGCGGAACCGGACGCCGACCGCCCCACTCGTACCCAGGAGGAACCCATGTCCGTCTTGTCCCGCCCCGCGCTGGAGTCCAGCCCCCTCGCCGATCTGCACGAGATCGCCTCGGAGATCGGGCTCGAGGGCTTCCGCCGCCTCCGCAAGGCCGATCTCGTCGACGCGATCCTCGCCGTCCAGGACCCGGACGCCCCAAGCGCTCCCGTCGAGGACGGCAGCACCGACGAGGACGCGCCGCGCCAGCGCCGGTCGCGCCGCGGCGGCCGCGGCCGTGGCCGCGCGCGCGGTGAGGCCAACGGCGACGCCCCCGAGGCCGAGGCCGACGCCGAGCCGGAGCCCGAGCGTGAGCGCTCGCGCCGCAGCCGCAGCCGCAGTCGCGACGAAGACCGCGAGCCGGAGTCCGCGCCGCAGGAGGACCGCATCGCGGAGGGCACCGTCGAGCTGCTCGGCAACGGGTCGGGCTTCGTCCGCCTGAAGGCGGGGGAGACCGGCGAGGACGACGTCTACATCTCGGCCGCGCAGGTGCGCCGCTGCGAGCTTGTCGACGGCGACACCGTCGCCGGCCCCGTCCGCGCGCCGCGCCGTTCCGAGCGCCATCCGTCGCTCGTCCGCGTCGACACGATCAACGGCCGCCCGGCCGACGAGGTCGCCGAGGGCACCCGCTTCGACGACCTGCCCGCCTCCTTCCCGTCCGAGCGCTTCGCGCTGGGCACCGAGGACCCGACGCTCAAGGCCATCGAGTGGCTCACGCCGCTCGGCTACGGCTCGCGGGCGACGATCACGGGCATGGCCCGCGCGGGCAAGAGCGAGGCGCTGCGCCGCCTCGCCGTCGCCCTGAAGGGCCACGACGAGATCGAGCTGTCCGTCGTCCTCGCGGGCGTCCGGCCGGAGGAGCTGGCCGAGTGGAAGGCCGCGGAGATCGAGCCGGCCGCCGCGCTGACGCTCGGCGCCCCCGCGGACACGCTCGCCCAGGCGACCGACCGGGTGCTGCAGACCGCCCGCCGCCTCGCGGCCCGCGGCGGCAACGCGGTCGTGCTCATCGACGGTCTCGACGCGCTCGCGCCGTCGGCGGCGCGCAAGGCGCTCGCCTCGGCGCGCAATCTGAGCGAGAGCGGGTCGCTGACCGTCATCGCGACGGCCGCCGAGCCGTTCGGTGGCGAGACCACCGTCATCGCCCTCGACGTCCTGCTGACGAGCACGGGCCGCTTCCCGGCGCTCGACCTCGCCGCCAGCGGCACGATCCGCCCGGAGCTGCTCGTCGGCGACGCCGGCGCCGAGGCGATCACGCAGGCGCGCGCCAGCGCGCTGGGCGTCGCGTAGGTCGGGGGGCTACGAGGCGGCGCGCGAGTAGGCGACCCGGCACCACGAGGGCTCGGGCGCCAGCTCGATGGGCGCGCCGCCACGGTCGGGCTGCACGTAGGAGAAGCGCAGTTCGGCGGGGTCGAAGACCACGTCGAGCTCACCCTCCTTCACGCGCTGGTCCAGCCACGCGGACCGGAAGACCAGCCGCCTCAGCCAGTGCACGAGCGACCGCTCGGCCGGGCCGCACAGCTCGGGCCAGCAGTCGTTGACGTGCTCGCCCAGCGCCGAGGCCGGGTCCTGGATCTCGCCGTTGACGGCGAGGTTCACGAGGTCCTCGAGCTCAGGGTCGTCGAGCGTGCCGCCGACGAACCCGAGCTTCAGCGCGGCCTGCTCGCAGCGCTCGGAGAAGTCTCGGTCGTTGAAGGTGAATCGCAACTCTCCGTACTCGAGCACGAAGTCG
>SYBY01000289.1 GCA_005788585.1 Actinomycetota bacterium
CGCAGGACGGGATTAGACGCCGGGTCAGACGCGGCTGGGCAGGACGGCGGTCAGCGCGCGCTGGACCTGCTGCATGGTGACGACGCCCCGCAGGCGGCCCTCGTCGTCCACGGCCATGAGGGCGCCGAGCTGGCGCAGCTCGGGGCGTCCGAGCAGCACCTCGAGCGGTTCGGAGGCACCCACGCGCCAGGTCGCGGCGTCCTCGTCGAGCAGCTCGCCGGCGGTGAGCATCGGCTGGCCCGCGGCGATCGCGCCGTCCACGCGCTCGGTGCGCAGCAGCCCGAGGAACGTCCCGGCGGCGTCGACGACCGGGAACCAGCCCCACCGGTAGCGCAGGAACCATTCGTCCTGTGCCCGCAGCGCCGGGGTGTCGGCGGGGATCGTCACCGGCTCGCGGTCCATGATGTCCTCGACGGTGATGCCGTCGATCTTCTCGGTGAAGCTCGTGCCGACGACGGCGCTGCGCGCGGCGGTCGCCAGGAACCACCCGAGGACGGCGAGCCACAGTCCCCCGAACGCATCCTCGTAGAAGAGCGTCATCGCCAGGCCGAGGCCGATCATGAGGTAGGCCAGCCCCTGACCGGCGTAGCCGGCCGCGCGGGTCGCCTTGTTGCGGTCGCCCGTGATCTTCCAGACGAGGGAGCGGGCGAGCCGCCCGCCGTCGAGGGGGAACGCGGGGATGAGGTTGAAGACCAGCAGGAACGCGTTGACGGCGCCGAGGTAGCCGACGAGCGCCTCGATCGCCGACGCGCCGGGGTCGCTGCTGAAGGTCAGCGCCTCGCCGGTGGCGCTCGGCGAATCGAGGACGGCGAGGATCGCCGCGCAGAGGGCGACGACGATGAGCGTCACGGCGGGCCCGGCCGCGGCGACCCGGAACTCCTCGCCCGGGGAGTTGGTGTCCCGGCTCATCTTCGCGACGCCCCCGAAGAACCACAGGTCGATCCCGACGACCGCGATGCCCTCGCGGCGGGCGACGAGCGCGTGGCCGAGCTCGTGCATGGTCAGGGAGACGAAGAACAGGACCGCGGCGCTGACCGCGTAGATGAAGCCCTGCGTGCTGTCTCCGGTGACGTCCGTGAAGTAGCCGGACAGCAGCCAGATGAGCAGGAACAGGACGAAGAACCAGCTGTAACTCGCGCCGATCCGGATCCCGAAGAGCCGGATGAGCTGGATGGAGGAGCCGCCGCCCATGCCCTTCATGGTCGCAGGTGCGCGGATTGCGTCGGAGGTGCGGCGGTTCTGTGCCGTTTCTGTGCCGTGTCGCGGTCAGGGGCCCGGGGCGTGGCAGCGTCGCGGACATGACGCAAGAACGGGGCGCTCACCGACCTTTTCCTGACGACGATCCCGTGGTGGTCCGCGCCCGGCGCGAGAAGTGGGTCCTCACGACCGCCGAGCTTGCCGGGGCCGGCTGCTCGCCGTCCCGTCAGAAGCGCCTGCGGCGATCAGGCTGGCTGACGCAGATCTTCCGCGGTGTGCACCTGGTCGGCCGATCGGTGCCCACGCGCGACGAGCTGGAGCGGGCCGCGGTGAAGGCCTGCGGAGCGGGCGCGGTCCTGAGCCACCGCAGCGCCGCGGTGCGGTGGGGCATCCTGCGCGGGTACCGGGGACCGGTGGAGGTCACGGCACCCACGCGCCGCACACGGCGCGACCGCCTTCGCACCTACGAGGCCAGGCTGGACCCGCGCGACGTCACGATGAAGGACGGCGTGCCCATCACCACGCTCGCCCGGACGCTGGTCGACCTTGCGATGGTGCTGGAGGCGGAGGCGCTCGAGATCGCCGTGCACGAGGCGGAGAACCTCAGGCGCTTGCGGGTCCGCAAGGTCGACGAGGCGATCGGCCGCGCCGGTGACCGGCGTCCTGGTCTTCCCGCGCTACGCCGGTGCCTGGACGGGCGACGACCGAACGCGGGAGGCCTGAAGGCCGGCCTGGAGAAGAAGTTCCACCGGTTCCTCCATCGCCACGGCTTCCCACCGAGTGAGCACAACGTCCTCCTGGAACTTGAAGGCGGACGGCTGACGGAGCTCGACGTCCTGTTCCGCGACGCCGGAGTGGGCGTGGAGCTCGACGCGGGCCCGCATCTCACGACGCGCGCGTTCCACGGAGACCGCCGCAAGGACCGCCGGCTGGAGGCGGTGCACCGCGTCACCGTCCTGCGCGTGACCCACGCGGACATGGATGACCACGAGCGGGAGCTGGCCGAAGACCTCTGGGCGGTCCTCCGAGCGCGATCGACGTAAGGAAACGGTCGCTGGGCGCCCCGAACCTGCGGCGGATCCCTCAGCGCCGCCGGCGCTCCGGCTGCACCCCGAGCGCCCGCGCGCGCAGTGCCAGCTCGAACTCGAAGCGGGCCTCAGGGTCGTCGAGGGCCTCGCCGAGCAGTTCGCGCAGCTGGGTCATGCGGTAACGCACCGTCTGGGGGTGCACGTGGAGGACCTCCGCGACCGTCGGGCGGTGGCCGTCGGCGCGCAGCCAGGCCAGCAGCGTCTCCTGGAGGCGGTCGGCGGCTGACGGGCGCAGGTCGTCGAATGGTGCGAGGCGCGCGCGGGCCAGCTCGTCGAGCTCGAGCTCCGCAGCGCCGAGCGCCACGGCGGCGCGGTGGTCGTCCGCGGCCCAGGGGCCGGGACCGAGCACGCCGCGGCGCCCCAGGCGCAGGCAGCGCCGGGCCAGGCGCAGCGAGCGGTGCGCCTCGGAGGCGGCGACGGCCGGACCGATTCCGGTGGGCGCGTCGGCGTCCTCGAGTGCACGACGCAGCTCGGCGGCGCGCCCGGGGCCGTCGGGGTCGGGCCAGATGACGACCACATCCAGCGCCGTGCCATAACCCGCGACCAGCGCCGTGGGGCCGAGCGCACGCGCCACACGCCGCGCGGCGGCGTCATCGGTGACCACGGCGACCGCGAGCCGCTCGGGCACCTCCCACCCGGCCTGCGCCGCCGCATCGGCCAGTGCCGCCGCGTCCTGCGGGTCGGCGAGTAGCGCGTGGGCGGCAGCGCGACGGCGGCGCGCGCGCTCGCCGGCCTGCTCGGCCTGGGCGCCCGCGTAGCCCTCGACTGTCAGCGCAGCGAGATCCTCGATGTACAGGAAGAGGGCCTCGGCGAGGCGCTGCACGTCGTCGGGCCCACAGCCCGCGGCGCTCGCGACCCGGCCCAGCCGCCGCCACGACAGGCGCGTCCCGACGCGGTAGGCGGACTGCAGCGCCTCCAGGGGGCGGCCGGCGCGCTGCTCGGCGGCGCCCAGCCTGCGGACGATCGCGTGCATCGCCGTCACGTCAGCCGACGGGTCCTGCACGAGGTCGACGAACCGCTGGAGGGACTGGTCGACGCCGACGCGGATCCCGGCGGCGAACTCGCCGCGCAGCGGGCGGCGGTAGACGGGGACGGCCTCGACGATCGCGTCGACGATCTCCGCGGACAGCGTGGGGAGCTCCGCGCGCAACGCAGGGGCCAATTCCCCTGGCAGTTCGGGCCACGGCAGGTCGGACGCGCGACGGGCAGTCTCCATTTATCACCCAGCGTACAAATTTCCGACCTCGATCGTGAGTTCTCGCGCAAGAACTGCACGCTGGCGACGAACTACGGTGCGTTCCATGACCCGCTCGGCTCGCTACGTGAACATCGGTGCCGTCGTCGTCCCGTTCCTCTGCGTGATCGGGGCGATCGCCCTGTTCTGGAACAACGGCGTCAGTGCCCTCGACCTCGCCATCCTCGTGGCGCTGTATCTGCCGACAGGGTTCGGCATCACGGTCGGGTACCACCGCCTGCTGACCCACCGCGCGTTCGAGACCTACAAGCCGCTGCGCTACATGTGGGCCATCCTCGGCTCACTGGCGCTCGAGGGTCCGGTCATCGCCTGGGTCGCCGACCACCGCAAGCACCACGCGTTCACGGACACCGACGGGGACCCGCACTCGCCCCACGGCCACGGCGACGGCGTCGCCGGCGTCTTCAAGGGCTTGTTCCACGCGCACGTCGGCTGGCTCTGGCACGACCACGGCCGCGCGGACTGGAACCGCTACGCCAAGGACCTCATGGAGGACCCGGGTATGAAGCGGATCAACAAGCTCTTCCCGCTGTGGGCGTTCCTGACGTACGCCATCCCGTTCGGCCTCGGCTACCTGTTCGGCGGCACGCTGACCGCGGCGCTCACGGCGCTGCTGTGGGGTGGCTTCGTCCGGGTCTTCATGGTCCACCACGTCACCTGGTCGATCAACTCGATCTGCCACGTGTTCGGCAGCCGACGGTTCGCGGTCGACGAGTCGGACCTGTCAACGAACGTGGCCTGGCTGGCGATTCCGTCGATGGGTGAGGCGTGGCATCACAACCACCACGCGTTCCCGCGCTCGGCCTACCACGGCCTGAAGTGGTACGAGATCGACCCGTCCGGCCTGCTCATCACGGGCATGGAGAAGGCCCACCTCGCGTGGAACGTCACCCGGATCGCGCCCGAGCGCCAAGAGGCGCGGCTGGTGGCCAACGGGGCGCAGCCGACGAGCCGCCCGAAAGTCGCCGATCCCGCCGTGACGCGCCCCGCCGCCGAGCGCGAGCGGGAGACCGCGTCGGTCTGACGGACACGCGGTTCAGAGGGGAATGGGTATGAAAGGCTTTTCAACAACCACCTCCGGCGTGTACCTTCAGCAGCGATGAGGCGCTCTGAGAAGTACCTGATGGTGGGCGGCGTGGTCGTCCCGTTCCTCGCGGTGGTCATCGCGATCGTGCTGCTGTGGAACAACGGCGTGAGCTGGCTGGACCTGGCGATCATGGGGACGCTGTTCGTCTTCGGGCAGCTCGGCATCACGATCGGCTACCACCGGATGCTCACCCACAAGGCGTTCGAGGCCAAGACGCCGGTCCGCGTGTTCTGGGCGCTTGCGGCGTCGCTCGCGGTCCAGGGGACCCCGGCGGCGTGGGTCGCAGACCACCGCAAGCACCACGCGTACACCGACGTCGACGGCGATCCGCACAGCCCGCACCTCCACGGCGACGGCTTCTGGGGGATGGCCCGCGGCCTCTACCACGCGCATGTGGGCTGGCTCATCGAGACCGGCCAGGGCGCTGACGAGGCGCGGTTCGCGCCCGACATCGTCGAGGACACGTGGATGAACCGCGTCGGCCGTCTCTACGGACCGCTCTTCCTCGCCGGGCTCTTCGTGCCCTTCGCACTGGGCTTCCTGATCGGCGGCTCGCTGACTGCCGGCCTCACCGCGCTGCTGTGGGGCGGCTTCGTGCGCATCTTCCTCGAGCATCACTTCACGTGGTCGATCAACTCGATCTGCCACGTCTTCGGCACCCGCCGGTTCGCCGTCGAGGAGACCGACAAGGCGACGAACGTGGCGTGGCTGGCGATCCCGTCGATGGGTGAGGCGTGGCATCACAACCATCACGCCTTCCCGCGCTCGGCCTACCACGGGCTGAAGTGGTACGAGATCGACCCGTCGAAGTACGTCATCAAGGGCATGGAGAAGCTCGGCCTGGTGTGGAACGTCATCACGATCTCCGAGGAGCGCCAGGAGGCGCGACTGGTCGCCAACGGCGCTGAGCCCCCGGCCCCGCGTCATCGCCCGGCGCTGCAGGACGAGTCGGCTCCGGCCTTCACGGCGCCCGAGTCCCAGCCCGTCGCGTAGTGGGCGACGGCGCCGGGCCGCAGGTCGCACCGCCGCCCCCGCCCGGCCTTCCGGTCCGGGTGGTGCGCAAGGTGCTCAACGCCCCGCGCGTGCGGCGGCTGCAGGAGGACCCCTTCTCGGTTCGGGCCAAGCGCGACGACCTGCACCTCCGGGTGCTGGCCGTCGCCGCGCTGGGTCCGGCCGACACGGTGATCGACGTGGGCGCGCACCTCGGTGACTTTCTCGATATCGCGTTGGCGGTCGCGCCCGAGGGGCGGCACTTCGCCTTCGAGCCGTTGCCCGAGATGGCCGCCGCGTTGCGGACATCGCACCCGCAGGTGGACCTGCGCGAGGCCGCGCTGTCGGACGGCGTCGGCGAGATCACGTTCCTGCACGTGGCCGAGGACCCGGGCTACAGCGGCTTTCGCCAGGGCAGCTACCCCGCGAACTACACGCCGCAGGAGATCACCGTCCGCCGCACCCGGATGGACGACGAGATCCCCGCGGACGTCGATGTCGCGTTCATCAAGATCGACGTCGAGGGCGCCGAACTCGAGGTGCTGCGCGGCGGGCTCGAGACGCTGCGCCGTTGCCGGCCGGTCGTCGTCTTCGAGCACTTCAAGGGCCACGCCGAGGCGTACGGGACGACGGCGCG
The DNA here is from genome assembly GCA_005788585.1 of Actinomycetota bacterium. Next base: position 6,255 of record SYBY01000289.1, read on the forward strand.
TGACCTGCACGCGCTGCTCACCGGCGAGGCCGGACTGCGGATGTTCGACATCGACGGCGTCGGGCCGCTGAGCGCCGACCAGATGCAGCAGGCCGCGGACGCCGGCGCGCTCTGGAACTTCATCGCACGGCCCTAGACGGCCCGCCTGCACTAGCCTCCGCGACGCCCCATACGTACCCCGGCGTCGCGAAGGAACCTCATGGCGAAGATCAAGGTGCAGAACCCCATCGTCGAACTCGACGGCGATGAGATGACCAGGATCATCTGGTCCTTCATCTAGGAGCAGTTGATCCTTCCGTACCTCGATGTGGATCTGAAGTACTACGACCTCGGCATGGAGAGCCGCGACGCGACCGAGGACCAGATCACGGTCGACGCCGCGAACGCCATCAAGCAGTACGGCGTCGGCGTGACGTGCGCGACCATCACGCCCGACGAGGCGCGCGTC
>SYBY01000290.1 GCA_005788585.1 Actinomycetota bacterium
CCCGAGCCGGCGAAGATGCCCATCCGCTGGCCGCGGCCGCACGGGACGAGCGAGTCGAGCGCGCGGACGCCGAGCGACACGCGGTCCTCGATGCGGGGCCGCTGCAGCGGGTCGGGCGGTGAGGCGTTGGCGCCGCGACGGGCCGACAGCGAGGGATCCTCGCCGCCGTCGATCGGGCGGCCGAGCCCGTCGAGCACGCGGCCCAGCATGTCGTTGCCCACGGGCACCGTGAGCTGCTCGCCGGTCGCGATGACGACGTTGCCCGGGCCGATCCCGTGCATGTCGCCGAGCGGCATCAGCAGGGTGCGGCCGGCGCGAAAGCCCACGACCTCCGAGGGCACGGTCGGCCGGTCGCGGCCCGTGGAGATCTCGCAGATCTCCCCGACCTCGACCTCGAGGCCCGCCGCTTCGATGATGAGCCCGATGACGTCGCTGACGCAGCCGCGGCGGACGGACAGGTCCGCGCGGCTCACGGAGACCGCGAGCCGGGCGAGCTTCTCCAGGCCCGAGTCGAGGGCCTCCTCAGCTGTCAGCGAACTCACGCTCGAGCACCTCACGCGCACGGGTCAGCTTGGTCTCGATCGAGGCGTCGACGTCACCTTCGCCGGTGCGGACGATCGCCCCGCCGCGTGACACGCGCCGCTCGGCCTGTACGTCGACGGACGAGATCCCGCCAAGCTGGCTGATCAGGTCGTCGAGGCCGCCGCGCACGATGTCGAGGTCCTCGGGGTTGACGAGGATCTGCACGCGCTCGCGGTCGGCGAGGCGGCGCAGCGCGCCGCGGATCGCTTCCAGCACGCGCTCGGGCTCCACGGTCACGGCGGCGCCGATGATCTGCTCGGCGATGCGCAGCGCCAGGCCGACGGCCCCGCGCTCCAACCCGTCGGTCACGTGGATGCGCAGCTCGTCGAGGCCCGCGGCAGCGCCCACGAGCGCTTCGGCGGCCGGCGCGCACGCGGCGCGGCCCTCGGCCATGCCGGCGGCGAGGCCCTCCTCGTACGCCCGCTGGCGGATCGCGTCGGCCTCGGCCATCGCCTCGGCGATGGGGTCGGGCCGGTCGTACATGCCAGTCGGGGGAACCAGCTGGGGCAACTCAAAGGACACGGTTCACCACCGGGGGCCAGAGGGGAAGAAGGAGCCGCAGGCGAGGTCTTCCGGCGGAACGGCGAGCCGCCAGGCGAGGCTTTCCGCACTCATAGAACATCTCCCCCTCCGCCCTCTTCCTCACCGCGCGGGAGGACGATCGTGCCCTCCTCGTCGAGGCGACGGACGATGGCGACGATCTTGCCCTGCGCCTCTTCCACGACGGTGCGGCGCTGCGGGGGCATGACCTCCATGTCCTCGCGCAGCGTCTGCGCCGCGCGCTCGGACATGTTCGACAGGAACTTGTTGACCAGATCCTCGGGCACGCCGCGCAGGGCCAGGACCAGGTCCTTGCCCTCCACCTCGCGGAGGATGAGCTGCATGTCGCGGTCCTCGAGCACGGACAGGTCCTCGAAGGTGAAGAGCTTCATCCGGACCTCGTCGGCGAGCTCCGGCGCGTTGGACGCGAGGGTCTCGATGACGTGGCGCTCGGTCGAGCGGCCCGCGTTGTTCAGGATGTCGGCGAGCGAGTCGACCCCGCCGGGCGAGTGGAACTCCGCCGTGCTGATCGCAGAGATCTTCTGGCGCAGGCCCTGGTCGATCGCACCGATGACGCCCGGGTTCGTCTCACGCATCGTCGCGATGCGGACGGCGATCTCCGCCTGGTCCTCGGGCGGGAGGTGCGTGAGCACCTGGCCGGCGACGCTCGGCCACAGGGACGCGATCACGAGCGCGACGGTCTGCGGCGCCTCGTCCTTGAGGAGCGTGCAGATCTGCTCGGGCGGCGTGCGGCGCAGGAACTCGAACGGGCGGACCTCGCCGCGCGCCTGGAGCAGGCTGATGATCTCGTCGGCGCGCTGCGGGCCGAGCAGGTTCTCGAGCACCTCGCGCGTGTACTCCAGGCCGCCGAGGGCGACCTCCGAGCCGGGCGCGAGGCTGATGTACATCTCCTCGTACAGCGACTCGGCGACGGTCGCGTCGACGCGGTAGATCTCCGCCATGTCCGCGGAGAGCTGCTCGACCTCTTCGTCGGGCAGGAACCGCATGATCTCCGCGGCCTTCTCCGGGCCCAGGCTGACGAGCAGCGCGGCGGCCTTCTGGCGGCCGGTGTAGGCGGCGGTCGGGTTGCCGACCGGCCCGGCCGGGGCGAGGTCGGTGCCGGGTGCGGGGGCTTCGGCCAACTCGCTCACGACTCCTCCGACATCCACGCGCGGAGCTGCTGGGCGACCTTCTCAGGTTCCTTGTCGACCATCTCGCCGACCTGGGTGCGGGCCGCGCTGGGCGGCGTGGCCTCCGGCAGGCCGTTGCTGTCCATCTCGTGCCCGCCGGCGGTCAGCGCCGCGAGGGGACGGGGCTCGTCGATCTCGGTCAGCCAGCGGGCGTCGCCCAGGGCCTCGTTCTCGCGCTTGCGCAGTGCGCGGGTCACGAAGAAGAGGAAGAGCGCGCCGGCGATGCCGAGGCCGACCCACTTCGCGATGCCGACGGCCTCCTGGGGAACGGGGGCGCCCTTGGCCTCCTCCACGTCCGCCTTCGCGAACGGCATCTGGCTGACGGCGAGCGTGTCGCCGCGCTCCTGGTCGATGCCGGCCGCGCTGGCGACCGCCGCCTCGAGTTCCGTGACCTGCGCCTCGGGGATCGAGGAATCGACCACGAGCGCGACGTCGAGCTTCTCCACGGCGCCCGGGGCGACGTTCGTGCGCTCGATCGTCTTGTCGACGCCGAAGTTCTCCTCGCGCATCTCACGGTTGTAGTCCGAGCTCGAGCCGTTGGCGTCAGCGGCGACGCCCTCGATGTTCGGCCGGGCGCCGGCGGCGCCGGCGGTCTCGCCCTCGCTCTGCAGCTCCTCGGTCTCCTCCTTGCGCGCCAGCGCCGTGCCGCGCGTGCCGTACTTCAGCTCCTCGCGCTTGATCTCGTCGACGTTGAGCGTCGGACGCGCCTCGACGTACGCCTTGTCGGCGCCGATCGTGCGGATGAGCATCGCGTTGAGCTTGGTCTGCAGCTCGGTGGCGTACCGGTTCTCCGCGGCGATCTTCGTCGTGCTGCCGCCGGTGCCGCCGGCCTGACCACCCTCGCCGAGCGGCCAGATGAGCTCGCCCGTCGTGGTCGTGATCGTGACGTTCTCGTCCTTCAGGCCCTCGACGCTGCCGGCGACCATGCTCGCGATGCCCCGCACCTGCTGGGGGTCCAGCCCGTTCGCGGGCGTGCCGAGCAGCACCGACGCCGTCGCCGGTGACGACTCGTCGGCGAAGAGCTTGTCGTCGGGAAGCGACAGCTGCACCGTGGCGCTGCTGATCCCGTTGATGCTCCCGATGTTCTTGGAGATCTCACCCTCCAGCGCACGCTGGTAGTTGATCTTCTGCTGGAAGTCCGAGGCGCCGAGCTTCTGCTCGTCGAGCAGCTCGAACCCGGGCTTGCTGCTGCTCCCCGACGCGAGGCCGGTGCTCGACAGCGCGACCTTGGCCTGCGACTCGCTGTCGCTGACGACCGACACGGCGGTGCCGTTGTTCTCCAGCTTGTAGGCGATGCCGGCCTCGTCGAGCGCCGCGGTGGCCTTGGCGGTGTCGCTCGGGTCGACGCCGTTGATGACCGTGACGTAGCTCGGCGCGGTCGCCATCCGGAAGAGGATGAACATCATGACG
>SYBY01000291.1 GCA_005788585.1 Actinomycetota bacterium
GCGACGGCGCCGTCGCGTAGCGTCCCCGGCCGTGCCCGGGTACCTCCGCCGCCTGCTGGCGGGCGGCGCCGCCTACCAGTCGGCCAGCCTCGTCTCCGCCGCCCTCGCGCTCGTCACCCTGCCGCTGTACACGCGGAAGCTCAGCCCTGCCGACTTCGGCCTGGCCGAGACGCTGCTGACGTTCATCATCCTCACGTCGATCGTCCTGCGGGCCGGGCTGGGGGAGGCGTTCGTCCGCTCCTGGTACCAGCGCGAGGACGAGGCGCAGCGCGCGGCGCTGACGCGCACGGCACTGGGCGGGGTGCTTGCCGCGACGACTGTCGCCGCACTCCTCTGCCTGGCGGCGGCCGCCCCGCTGAGCGAGCTGCTGCTCGACCGGGAGGACCCGCAGTTGCTGCGCGTCGCGGTCCTGGGCCTGTGGGCGTTCACGAACCTCGAGATGGCCTACGCCCTCCTGCGGGTGCAGGAGGCGCGCCGCGTCTACCTGCGCGCGTCGCTGGCGAACGTCCTGCTCACGGTCGCGCTGACGGTGACCCTCGTCGTCGTCCTCGAGCAGGGCGCACCGGGCTATCTGGCCGGGAACTACGGAGCGTCGGCGGTGGTGCTCTTCGCCCTCTGGTGGTCGCAGCGCGGCGTGATCACGGCGTCCGGACCGCGGTTCGCCGTGCCGGGTCCGCTGCTGCGCTTCGGCATCCCGACCGTGCCCGCGGAAGCGGCGGTCTTCGCGCTGAACGTCGTCGACCGCGCCTACCTGCTGCGTGCTCAGGGCGCGGCCGCGGCGGGCCTGTACGCCCTGGCCGTGAAGCTCTCGACGATCGTGATCGTCACCGTCCGCGCCTTCCAGCTGGCGTGGCCGCCGCTGGCGTACTCGGTCCAGGACGACGACGAGGCCGCGCGGCTCTACGCGGTGGTGTGCACGTGGTACGTCGTGGTGACCGGCCTGGTGGTGGCGGGGCTGACGCTGCTCGGGCGCTGGCTCGTCGCGCTGCTCGCCGCGCCGGAGTTCGCGTCGGCGTTCGAGGCGCTGCCGTGGGTCGCGCTCGGGTGGTCGATGTACGGGCTGCTGCTGCTGCTCGTCACGGTGGGCGGCCGGGCCGGGGTCACGACAAGGAACTTCCCGGCCGCGGCACTGGGGCTCGGCGCCAATGCCGTGGCCCTGGTGCTGCTGGCGCCTTCGATCGGGATCGCGGGCGCGGGCATCGCGCTGTGCGTCGCCTACGCGGTGATGCTGGTCGCGCTGCACCTGCTGACCCGCTCGCTGTTCTCGGTGCCGTTTCAGTGGGGTCGCCTCGCGCACGCGGTGGCGATCCTGGCCGGCGTCGCCGTCGCCGGCGAACTGCTGCTGCCGGCCGAGGGCCCCGGCGCGTTCGCCGCGCGCGCCGGCGCGTTCGCCGCGATCCCCGCGCTGCTCCTCGTCACCGGCTTCCTGACGGGCGAGGAGCGCGCGGGGGTCCGGCGTCTGTGGCTCAGTAGGCGCGGACCTGATGGTTCGGCCGCATGACGCGGTCCGGATCGATCGCCTCGGCGATGTCGCGCAGCCGCCGCACGGTCGTGGTCCCGAACGCGTTGCCCGCGTCGATCGGCGACTCGGTGAAGTTCAGGTAGGCCCCACCGGTCGACCAGGGCGCCAGCCCGTCCTGGGTGGTGGCGATGTGGCGCTCGATCGCGGCGGCGGCCTCCGGGCCCGTCACCATGCCGACCATGTAGGCCGCGAACCGGCCCTGCAGTGACGAGAGCGCACCCGCGTCCTCCGGCGCACGGCCCAGCGCCCCGCCGAGGTGACGGAACTCGATGCCGAGCAGCGGCGAGCCGGACTCGGGGCCGCTGAGTTCGAGGACCGCGTCGATGGCGGCGTCGGGCAGCTCGGCGAGCATCGTGCCGCCGCCCATCCCGGGGACGGGCTCGGGCGGGTCGCCGTGCAGGGACAGCAGGACCTCGGCCGGGCTGGTCGCGAACGTGTCCATCTCCGGGCCGAGGTCGCGCAGGGGCTGCAGCAGGGCCGCCGTTTCCTCCTCGCCGAGCAGGCTCGCGGCCTCGACGAGCACCATCCGGCGCCCGCGCAGCGGCTCGGGCACGGTGGGGAAGGGCGGGAAGTGCACGAGCCGGCCGATGGAGGTCACGTCGTCGGGGAACCGCTCGGCGATGTCGCGCCAGCGCCGAAGCACCTCGCCCGCCCGCTCGGCGGGCCAGAGCAGCGCCCCGGCGTACACCTCGCGCAGCGGGAAGAGCGCGAACTCCATCTCGGCGACGATGCCAAAGCTCCCCCCGCCTCCGCGCATCGCCCAGAAGAGCTGCGGGCACGACGCTGCCGTGACGTCGACGCGCTGCCCGCTCGGCACGACGACGTCGAGCGCCGTGACGTGGGAGCTCGCCAGCCCGTGCTTGCGGGCCAGCCAGCCCAGACCACCGCCGAGCGTGTAGCCGACGACGCCCACGTCGTGTGAGCTGCCGTGCAGCGCCACGAGGCCATGCGGCGCCGTGGCTCGCACCACGTCGCCCCACTGCGCGCCGGCCTGGACCCGGGCGACCCGGCGCTCGGGGTCGACCGTGACGCCGCGCATGCTGGAGGTCCGCAGGAGGACGGCGCCCTCGAGGTCGCCACCGCGCGCCGCGGCGCCGTGGCCCGTCCCCTGCACGGCGACCTGGAGCCCGCTCTCGCGCGCGAACCGGACGGTCGCGGCGATGTCGTCGGCGTCGGCCGCCTCGACCACGACGGACGGGTGCTGGTCGACCGCGAGGTTCCAGGCCTGACGGGCGTCGTCCCAGCCGGGGTCGCCGGGGGTGGTCACCGCGCCACGAACACGGGCGCGAAGGTCGGCGAGGCGGTCGATGACGGACATGTGGCAGCTCCAGAAGGACGTCGTGGGTGTACGCGTCACACCCTCGCGGCCCTCCGCGCCTCGGACATCGTGGGGACCCCCTAGAGCGAACCCCAGTCTTTGCGGGGCCCTACCGCCGCTTGACGGTCAGGACCGTCGACGTCTTCTTGCTGCGGTTCCCGGAGGCGTCCGTCGCGATGACGGTGAACCGATACGTCGCCGGCGCGAGTCGCGGCGTGGTGACGGTGAAGACGCCCTTGCCGCGGGACTTGACCTTCAGCGTCTTCGCCTTGCGGCACTTCGCGCCCTTCTTGCCCTTCTTGCAGCCGCTGATCCGCGCGTAGGTCACCGACGCCTTCGTCGCGGGGCCGCCGCTGTCCGTCGCGGTGATCGTCAGCGAGCACGTGCGGCGCTTGCGGTCGCAGGAGCGCCGGGTGAAGCGGCTCGTCGGCGCGACGAGGTCGCCACGGACCTGCACCGGCGGGGCGGCGGGCGGCGCTGCTGCGGCGACCGGAGGGCCGACGGTGACCAGGGGCGCGCCGCTCTGGCGGGCGCCACCGGGACCGACCGACGTCGCGGCGCAGCCGACGACGCGGCCGACGTGGGCGGCGCTCAGCGCCAGCGTTTGGCCCGACGGCTCGCCCTTGACGTCGGTGAACTTCCCGTCGGCGCCCTTGACGGCGCTGATCCAGGTGAAGATGAAGTTGCCGGTGTGGTTGGTCCACTGGCCGGGGTCGCAGGTCAGGGTCTGGCCGGCCGCGGGGGTGCCCTGGACGCTCGCGTCGGTGGTCGGTTCGGCGCGGGCGGGCGGGTTGGGGTCCTTCGCGCGGGCGTTGAGGTCGGGGTTCGCCAGACGGGCGTAGACGCCGGGGAACTGCGGGTCGGCACAGCCCTTGCCCCAGGAGACGACGCCGATGAGCTTCGGGGTGACGGTGTTGGTGACCAGCGGGCCGCCCGAGTCGCCCTGGCAGGAGTCGATGACGCCGAAGCCGTTGTTCCCGCCGGCACAGAGCATCGTGCTCGCGATGTACTCCGCGCCGTAGTTGCCGCAGGCACTGTCCGGCAGCACCTGGACGAACGCGAACATCAGGGGATCGGGCGACTGGCCGCCGCTCGACGTGTGCCCCCAGCCCGAGATGATGGACGACTGCCCGGTGTTGCTCTCCGGCGCGCCTCCGACGCCGAGCGCCAGCCCGACGGTGAGCGGCTGCGCGAGGGTGAGGATCGCGAGGTCGTTGCCCGCCTCGGGCTTGAAGTAGTCCGGGTGGGTGGTGATCGCGGACACCAGCCGCACCTGCGCGCCGCGGCTCGTCCCGTCCGATCGGCTCCGGAGGTTCGCCACGACCGCGATGTCGGCGGCGTTGCTGTCAGGCACGCAGTGCGCGGCGGTGATGATGTGCGTCGCGTCGCGGATCGTCCCGCCGCAGAACGTGAAGAACGGGACCTCGATACCGCCGTTCTTGACGTTCACCAGGCCGACCTGCCACGGGACAGGACCGTTGAACGGGAAGGTGAACTCGGCGAACTGCCCGTTGACGATGTGGCCCCGCACCTGCTTCTTGGCCAGCGGCGCGGCCTCCGCCGCAGGAGCGATCGCGAGCGCACCGAGCGCGAGGGCGAGAACGATCGACCGGAACACGGCAGACAACTTTACGGAGTGTCCCGTCCGTTCGCCACCGACATGCCTCAAAGCCGACGGCCACCACGGTTGTGGTCGTACGCAGCTTCACGTAGGCCTTCGCCTTCCTCGGGGTGCCGGGTGGCGGTCACGTGCCTCCAGTACCGGCGGGGGCTGTGGCCGGGCAGCACGACGGCCGCGGCGGCGCGCACGGCGTAGGTCCACGCGGTCAGCCACCGCACGATCGCGGCCGACGCGGCGCTGTGGTGCTTGCGCATGTAGCGGTCGCGGTTGCGTGACAGCTCGACGATGCGGCGCTCGGGCACGTCGCCGGTCGACAACTGCTCGTGGTGGATCGCCAGCGCCGACGGCACGTAGAGCGTGTACCAGCCCGCGTCGCGCAGCCGGCGGCAGAAGTCGACCTCGTCGGAGTACACGAAGAACGCCGGGTCGAACCAGCCGATCTCCTCGGCGGCGTGACGACGCACCATGAGCGCCGCGGACTGCGCCCAGTCGACGCGCCGCGTCCGATCCCCGCGGCTCTGGACCGTGAACAGCTTGTGCAGGAAGAGGGCGTTGATGAACGCGGACGACGGGGTCGGGAACCGCCACGCCGACGGCTGCTGGCGCTCGTCGGGCCGCAGGAGCTGGGCCCCGGCGGCCCCGCAGCGGTCGTTGTCGCGCATCACCGCGAGCAGGGCGGCGGTCGCGCCGGGCTTCAGTTCGGAGTCCTCGTTGAGCAGCAGGCAGAACCGGCCGCGGGCCCGGCGCAGCAGGGTGGTGTCGTTCTCGCCCTTGCCGCGGCGCTGCTCGTTGACGATCACCTCGTCGGCGGTCGGGTGGTTGCGCGCGGCCCCGACGGACCCGTCGCGGGACGCGTTGTCGAGGACGAGGACCTCGGTCGCCACGTCGAGCTGCTCGCGCTCGGCGGCGATGGCGTCGAGGCAGCGCACGAGCAGCTGGCGCTGCTCGGTGTTCACCACGCAGAACGTGACCTCGACGGGGACAGTCGGCATCTGCCCCGCATACTGCCGCGCCGCGCGCGCGGATGCGGTGCCACGGTCAGGGGGTGTGGGACCAATCGCAACAGGGTGTGCGGATTCCGCGCACACCCCCCGCGATACTGCCGCCGTGCGCATCGATGTCGTCGACCCCGCGGCCTACACCCCGCCGTACGACCACGCCCTGTGCGCGGCGCTCGCCCGCGCGGGCGCCGAGGTCCGGTTGCAGACCAGCGCCTTCGGCTACGGCGACGTGCCGCCCGTCGACGGGTTCGCCCGCATCGAGCGCTTCCACCGCTTCGCGCCCGGCCGTCCCGGCACACGGCTGCGCACGCTGGCCCGCGCGGCGCAGCACCCGGCCGACATGCTGCGCTACCGGCGGGCGGCCCGCGCCGCGGATGTCGTGCACTTCCAGTGGCTGGCGCTCCAGCAGCTCGACGTCCACCTGCTGCCCCGCCGCCCCCTGGTCCTGACCGCGCACGACGTGCTGCCGCGGGAACCTCGTCCCGGCCAGCTCGCGGGACAGCGGCGGCTGTACGCGCGGATGGACGCGGTGATCGTGCATTCCGAGCACGGCCGCAGCCGGCTGCTCGACGAGGCGGGGGCCGACCCGGAACGGGTCCACGTCATCCCGCACGGCGTGCTCGACGGCCTCACGCACGTCACGCCGCAGCTGCCGCCTGAGTTGGAAGGCGCCGATCCCGACGTCCCGGTCGTCCTGTGCTTCGGTCTCATACGGCCGTACAAGGGCATCGACGTCCTGCTGCGCGCCTGGGAGGACGTCCGCGGCGCGGAGCTCTGGATCGTCGGGATGCCCCGGATGGACATCGCGCCGCTGCGGTCGGCCGCGCCGGCCGGGGTGCGGTGGGTGCCGCGCTTCGTGTCCGACGCAGAGGCTGCCGCATGCTTCGGCCGCGCGTCGCTGGCCGTGCTGCCCTACCGCGAGATCGACCAGTCCGGGGTGCTCTACACGGCGCTCGGCTTCGGCCTGCCGATGGTGCTCACCGACGTCGGCGGGTTCGGCGAGGTCGCCGGGCACGGGGCGGCGTCGCTGGTGCCACCGGAGGACCCGGCCGCACTGCATGCCGAGCTGGCGCGGCTGCTCGGCGACCCTGGCGCGCGCGACACCCTGGCGGCGGGCGCCCGGGCCGCGGCTGCGGGGCCGTACGCGTGGGACCCGATCGCCCGGCGCACGCTGGAGGTCTACGGCGGGATCACGAGCTAGAAGAACGGGGCGGAGACCGTGCCGGCGTCCTTGCAGCGGGACTCCTCGGCACAGACCGTCTCGCGCCAGATCCGCTTGCGGCAGATGGCGCGGTACTGCACCGGGGTCCCGTCCCGGCAGGTGTGCGTGGTGCTGGCGCGCTCGGCCTCGTGGTCGCGCACGCCACGTTCCTGGACGATCCCGACCGACGCGGCCAGCACAACCGCGGTGACCGCGAGCGGCTGCCAGCGCGCGGCCCTCAGCCTGTCGGGACGGCGGCGACCCACGACCCAGACCCCGACGAGCGCCCCGAGTGCGAGGGCGGCGCCGGCGATGGACGCCCACAACCACGGGGACGGGGTGGTCCCGAGCATCGTCATTCCGAACGGACCCCGCACCTCAGGCTGCGCGACCCCCACGAACACACCTGCGGCCAGCGGCGGCACGGCGGTCAGCCAGAGCCATCGCGCGGTCCGCGGCGCGAACGGCGCAACCGACGCCGCGAGGAGCGGAACGACGATGAACCAGGCCAACACCCCGGGCGGTTCCCGCAGCTGGTGGGCCCGGATGCGGGGGAAGCCCGGCGGCGCTTCCTGCAAGCCGTACCAGCCCATCCACCCGCCCGCCACGAACAGGACCGCCCCGAAACCAACGGCCACACGCAGCGCCACGATCATGCCGCGAAGGTACCTGAGCGGTCTTCGGCGGCCAGCACATCGTCCAGACGATGCCCGTCGCAACCCCACCGACGGCCCCGATGGCCCACAATGCTCCGCTGTGCTCCAGCGCGCCGTGATGTGGATCGCCCTCGGCCTGCTCGCCTACGCGCAGGCGGGGTACTGGGCCGTCCTGGTCGCGCTGACCCGCGGGCGCGCCGAGCCGGCCCCCCCGAGCCCGCCGCCGGACCCCGCCGAGCTGCCGTTCGTCTCCCTCATCCTCGCCGCGCACAACGAGGAGGCCGTCATCGGCGCGAAGGTCGCCAACGCCCTCTCGCTGGATTACCCGCGCAACCGCTTCGAGGTCATCGTCTGCAGCGACGGGTCGACCGACGACACCGTCGTGGTCGCTCAGGCGGCGGGGGCCCACCGGGTGCTCGACCTCCCGCGCGGGGGCAAGGTCCGCGCCCAGGACGCCGGGGTCGATGCCGGGCGCGGCGAGGTGCTGGCCTTCAGCGACGCGAACGCCGAGTGGGCGCCGGACGCGCTGCGGGCGCTCGTCGACGCGCTCGCGCCCACCGAGGTCGGGTACGCGTGCGGCCGCGTGACGTTCGTCAACGCTGAAGACGGGACGAACCAGGAGGGCCTGTACTGGCGCTACGAGATGGACATCCGCGCCCGCGAGTCCGCGCTGTCCAGCGTCACCGCGGGCAACGGCGCGATCTACGCGGTCAAGCGCGAGGCCTACGTTCGCTGTGACCCCGTCATGGGGCACGATCTGGCCCTGCCGTTCCAGGTCGTCAAGGGCGGCCGGCGCGCCGTCGACGTGCCCGAGGCCCGCGCCACCGAGAAGATGGTGCCGACCATCGAGGGGGAACTGCGGCGCAAGCGGCGGATGATGAGCCACGCGTGGCCGATCGTCCTGCGGGGCGGGCTGCTCGATCCGCGCGGCTACGAGCCGGTCTACGCCTGGCAGATCTTCAGCCACCGGCTGCTGCGGTACGCCGGGCCGTTCCTGCACGCCAAGCTCCTCGCGGCCACGCTGCTGCTCGCTCGCCGGTCGCGGATCGCCCGCGTGCTCCTCGCCGGCCAGCTCGCCGTGCTCGGAGCGGCGGCGGTGGCACCGTCGCTGCGGGCGCGTCCCGCGCTGATCGCCCGCTACTACGTGCTGACCCAGGCCGCGATCGCCCTCGGCCTGTTCGACCATCTGCGCCACGGAACCCCGGCCGGCTGGGAAGCGCCGGAGGGCACGCGCTGACCTCGGTACCCTGAAGGACGTGGCCGTCGATCTGTCACTCGACGAGGCGCGTTCCTCGCTCGCCTACTGGGAGCACCGCGCCGAGCGGCTCCCGCGCCGCGCCGTCCGCGCCCGCCGTGAGGCGCGCGAGATGGAGGCGCGCTGGCGGGCCCGCATCACCGAGGCCGAGCGCGACGCGTACGGCGCCGGGATCCTCGGCCTGCTGCTGTTCCTCGTGCTCGAGGGCCGGCTGCCCGAGCACGCGCGGCACACCACGCGC